>DAOWJU010000290.1 GCA_030640215.1 Desulfuromonadales bacterium | reverse complement strand
CGGTCAGCTTCATCGATAACCAGAGATTCAACATGTTTCAGAGTAAAAACATTCTGTTTGGCATAATCGATCAGACGACCGGGGGTCGCGACGATTATATCGACGCCATCCTGCAGAGCTTTGCGCTGCTTTTCATAATCAACACCGCCAAAAATTGGCTGGACCTTAAAGGGACAGTGGGCTCCGAGACCATTGGCATCGGCACAGATCTGCACCACCAGTTCACGGGTCGGAGCCAGGATCAGGGCTCTTGGGCCACGTTTCGTGGCTGATGTATTTTTCTGCAACCGGGTAAAGAGCGCGATAAGAAATGCGGCCGTTTTGCCGGTACCGGTCTGAGCCTGGGCAGCGACATCACGCCCTTGCAGTGCCAGGGGAATGGATTCTTCCTGGACGGGTGTCAGATCAACAAAGCCGACCTGTTCAATACCCTGCATAAGCTCTGCAGGGAGATCTAGTTCCGTGAATTTCATAAAGTATGCTGCGATCAGCACGACCCCGGGCAAGAAGAGCTCATTCCCTTCTCATCCCTCGTCCCACGTCCCGCGTTCCTGTATTTTATAACTCGAAACCCATTGCTTCAGCAACGGTATGAATGTCCTTATCTCCGCGGCCTGAAAGGCAAACGAGGATGACTTCTTCCGGAGACAACTCCGGGGCAAGTTTGAGAAGATGAGCAATCGCATGAGCACTTTCCAGCGCCGGGATGATCCCTTCCATTTCCGTTAACATCCGGAAAGCCGCCAAAGCCTCATCATCGGTGACCGAAACGTATTCAGCACGGCCCAGATCGTTGAGAAGCGCGTGTTCAGGCCCAACCCCAGGATAATCAAGCCCTGCCGAAATCGAATGGGCATGTTGGATCTGACCATCGTCATCCTGCAGGAGATAGGTTTTGTTGCCGTGTAAAACACCGACCCGACCGGCTGAAATACTGGCGGCGTGTTTATCGGTTTGCACACCGAGACCGGCCGCCTCAACCCCCACCAGACGCACCGAGGTATCATCGATAAACGGGTAAAAAAGGCCCATAGCGTTTGAGCCGCCACCGATGCAGGCCACAGCCACATCAGGCAGACGCCCCTCGACGTCAAGAATCTGTGCTTTAGCCTCACGACCGATAACAGACTGGAAATCACGGACCATCTGCGGGTACGGATGCGGCCCGGCCACCGTGCCAATCACGTAAAAGGTGTCACGCACATGGGTCACCCAGTAACGCATGGCTTCGTTCATGGCGTCCTTGAGCGTGGCGGTACCGCTGGTCACCTCGTGGACGCGAGCACCAAGGAGCTTCATGCGAAAAACATTGAGAGACTGACGTCTGATATCTTCTGTGCCCATGAAAACATCACATTCCAGGCCAAAGAGAGCGGCAACCGTCGCCGTCGCGACACCGTGCTGACCGGCACCGGTTTCAGCAATCACCTTGCGTTTGCCCATGCGACGGGCCAACAGAATCTGGCCTACCGTATTATTGACCTTATGGGCACCAGTATGGTTCAGATCTTCACGTTTCAGATATATTTTGGCACCACCGAGATGCTCAGTGAGCCTTTTGGCAAGATAGAGAGGACTCGGACGACCGACGTAATCCTTGAGATACGTATCAAACTCAGACTGGAATGAGGGATCAGCCTGGCATTGTTTATAGCTCTCCTCCAACTCCAGCAGGGCTGGCATCAAAGTTTCAGCAACATAACGGCCGCCAAACTGGCCGAAATGCCCTCGCGAATCAGGCTGTTGGTAACTCACTTAAAAGGGCCTCCTTGGCCATACGGATAAACCGCGCTACCTTTTCCGGATCTTTTTGCCCGGGCTTTACTTCGATCCCACTGGACACATCAACGCCATAAGGGTGAACTTGACGTACTGCTTCAGCAACATTTTCGGGATTAAGGCCTCCGGCCAGGATCACCCGATGCTGTGCAGCGATTGTTGCGGCCTGTTCCCAGTCACAACAGTGACCTGTGCCACCAAGCTGATTCGGGACATAGGCATCAAGGAGCAGGGCAGAGACCTGGTATGAGGCAAACAGGCTGCTCTCCATGGTGGACTTCAGGCGCAACGCCTTGATCACCCGGCAGGGAGGATAGCAGCACTGGTCAGGCTCTTCATCACCATGCAACTGTACCGTGTTCAATCCGCAAAACTCCACCATCTCACGAATACGCGCCGGGTGTTCATTGACAAACAGACCGACCGTAGAGACCAGTGGCGGCAATTCAGCAATGATCCGTCTGGCCCGATCTGGATCGATAAATCGCGAACTGCCGGGATAAAAGACAAAGCCGAGGGCGTCCGCACCGCATTCTGACGCGTGACGCGCGTCCTCTATATTAGTGATGCCGCAAATCTTCACCCGCGGCACACCGTAACCAGCCATCAATCAACCTTGGGTAAGTGCGACAACGATTCCTTGATTGCCGCCTCGGGATATTCGTAGTCCACCAACTCATTGTTGAAGTAAGCATCGTACGCCGCCATATCAACATGGCCATGTCCGGACAGGTTGAAGAGAATGGTTTTCTCTTTGCCTTCTTCTTTGGCCAACAGAGCTTCGTCGATTGCGCCACGAATAGCGTGAGACGACTCAGGAGCAGGAATAATCGATTCGGTACGAGCGAACAGTACCGCTGCATCGAAACAGGCTATCTGCGGCACCGCTTTGGTTTCAACAACCCCTTCATGCACCAGCTGTGACACCAGCGGAGAAGCACCATGATAGCGCAAGCCACCAGCATGAATACCAGGCGGCATGAAATCGTGACCGAGAGTATACATACGGGAGATTGGTGCCATCTTCGCGGTATCACCATAATCAAAAGCGTAGACACCTTTGGTCAGAGTCGGGCAACTGGCAGGTTCTACCGCCAGCAGACGGACATTCTTGCCATTTGCCTTATCGGCAACAAAGGGGAAAGCAAGACCAGCAAAATTGGAGCCACCACCATGACAACCGATGACAACATCGGGATAGTCGCCAACAATTTTGAGCTGCTCTTTGGCTTCGAGACCAATGATCGTCTGATGCATACAGACGTGATTCAGTACGCTGCCGAGAGAGTAGCGGGTATCTTCGTGGGTCGCGGCATCTTCGACAGCTTCACTGATAGCAATCCCCAGAGAGCCCTGATTGTCCGGATCGTTCGCAAGAATAGATCGACCGGCGTTGGTCTTATCTGAAGGAGAAGGAAAAACCTCTGCGCCCCACAACCGCATCATGCTTTTACGGTAAGGTTTCTGCCCGTATGAGACCTTGACCATATAAACCGTACATTCGAGGCCAAAGTGCTGGCAAGCCATGGCAATAGAGGAACCCCACTGCCCGGCACCGGTTTCCGAAGCGATCCGCTTGGTACCAGCAATTTTATTGTAGTAAGCCTGTGGTACGGCTGTGTTCGGCTTATGTGAACCGGCCGGCGAAACGCCTTCATACTTGTAGTAAATTTTCGCTGGCGTACCGAGAGCTTTTTCCAGCTGATGAGCTCGAAACATCGGTGATGGCCGCCACAACTTGAAAACTTCCAGGACCTCCTGAGGAATATCGATCCAACGATCTGGAGACATTTCCTGTTCGATGAGAGGCATAGGGAAGAGCGGCAGGAGATCGTCTGGAGTGACCGGCTGTAAAGTCCCGGGATGAATGACTGGCGCCATCTCACCGGGCATATCCGGGATAATGTTGTACCACTGTTTGGGAAGCTGATCTTCGTTGAGAAGAATCTTGGTCTGCATGAGACATCTCCTTGACGTTAGTTGTTATGGATAAAGTGACTTATAGATTAATTGTTGCCCTGCAACTCGCGCAGTTTGGCGCCGATATCAGCTTCACGCATCAACGACTCGCCAACCAGGAAGCCTTTGGCTCCGGCCCGTTGCAAACGCAAGACATCAGCGCGACAGGCGATACCACTTTCGGCAACGACAAAATGGCTGTCAGGAATCAAAGGTAACAATCGTTCCGTTGTCGCCAGGTCGGTTGCAAAGGTCTGCAGGTTGCGATTGTTGATGCCGATCAGCTCGCAGCCGGTTGTCAGCGCTAACTCCAGTTCCGATTCGTCGTGAACTTCTAATAGTACATCGAGATGGAGTTCGTTAGCCAACGCATTGTACTCTGCCAACTCTCCGGCATCAAGCATGGCAGCAATCAACAATATGGCATCGGCACCGGCAACCCGTGCTTCGTAAATCTGGTAAGGATCACAGATAAAATCTTTGCGTAACAACGGCAGGTTGACAACTTCCCTGATCTTGCCGAGATAGCTCAGGTGCCCCATGAAAAAATGTTCGTCAGTCAACACCGACAGGCAGGTGGCACCGTTATCCTGGTAGGTTTCTGCGATTGCCAGGGGATCAAAGTCCTCACGAATCACACCTTTGCTGGGAGAGCCTTTTTTTACTTCTGCGATCACAGCCGTCCAGTCCGAATCGACGGTTGCATACAAAGCCCGCAAAAAGCCTCTTGGCTGATCTTCAAGCTCGTCAACACCACTCTGCAAGGACGCGAGCGAGCGGCGGCTCTTGGCCAGAATGACTTCCTGATGCTTATGTTCGGCAATCTTATCGAGAATCATAGGACCTTGACCGTTCAGGGACGATAATGGAGAGAGTCATCAGTTCAAGCATTCGTCAGTGCAACCAGACCATCTAACTTGGCCATGGCCAGGCCGTCATCAACCACACCACGCGCTCTTACGAGACCGGCTTCGACATCTCTAGACAGGCCAACGGCAACCAGAGCATAGGCTGCATTCAACAAGACAACCTCCCGTTTCGGGCCAGGGTTGCCACCCAGGACATCTCTGACAATCGCAGCATTCACGTTGGCATCACCACCCTGGAGATCAGCCAGGGCACAGCGACGCAAACCAAAATCTTCCGGTTCAATCGTCGAGAGGGTCACTGCTCCATCACGAATCTCACCAATACGCGTCGGTCCGGTCAGGGTCACCTCATCCATACCATCCATGCCATGGACGACAAAACCACGCCGACAGCCGAGCTTGACCAGAACTCTGGCCAGAAGTTCAACCAGACCCTCATCATAGACTCCAAGCACCTGTCGATCAGCTCCGGCGGGGTTAGTCAACGGTCCGAGAATATTAAAAATTGTACGAATGCCGATTTCCCGACGTGGGCCAATCGCATGCTTCATGGCACCGTGCAGGGCAGGAGCAAAGAGGAAACCAACACCGACCTCTTTGATGCAAGACTCAACCTGCTGCGGAGTCACATTCAAATTGACACCTAGCGCTTCCAGGACATCAGCACTACCACACGCTGATGAGATACTGCGATTGCCGTGTTTAGCGACCTTGACGCCACAGGCAGAGACGACGAAAGCAACGGTGGTGGAGATATTAAAGCTTTTTGTGCCACTACCACCCGTGCCACAGGTATCCAGAATTGTTTCTTGATCAAGATTAATCTCTTCACGATCGATATCAAGCGCCTTGCCCACGTGAATAGGCGTAGCATGATCACGCATAACTCTGGCAGCACCGGTAATTTCTTCTATGGTCTCGCCCTTCATACGCAGAGCGGTGATAAATGCTCCAACCTGGGCCGGAGTTGCCTCGCCACCCATAACCTGGTTCATCACCTCAATCATCTCACCTTCGGCCAGATCCTGATGAAGAACAATCTTGCTAATTGCTGCCTTAATCATTTTGCCCTCCACGGACAAGTTGTGCCTTGTAGCTTTCTCGTTCCGGTTAAGATGTCATTTCCAGAAAGTTCTTCAGCATATCCATGCCGGTCACGGTCAGAATCGACTCGGGATGAAACTGCATTCCCCAGACCGGCAACTCACGATGCCGCATACCCATAATCTCACCTTCCTCGGTCCATGCAGTGATCTCAAGACATTCCGGCAGAGAATCCCGTTCGACCAGCAGGGAATGGTAGCGGGTCGCATCGAAAGGATCAGGCAGACCGGCATAGAGCTCACGGCCATCATGAAAAATCGGACTGGTCTTACCGTGCATCAAACGTTCGGCACGCACAATCCGGCCTCCATAAGCCTGCCCGATTGATTGATGCCCGAGGCAAACGCCAAGGATCGGCAGTTTCCCGGCAAAATGCTTGATAGCCGTCACGGAGATACCCGCTTCATTCGGAGTGCACGGACCAGGAGAGATAACCAGGCGCTGCGGAGCAAGCTCTTCGATCTTCGTCAGGGTAATCTTGTCGTTACGGTACACCACGACCTCTTCACCCAATTCGCGCAGATACTGCACAATATTGAATGTAAACGAGTCGTAATTATCGATCATCAACAGCATATCAATCCAGCCCTTGACGCGCGAGTTCTATTGCCATTTTGACACCCATTGCCTTATTAACGGTTTCCTCATACTCGGCAGCTGGATCAGAATCAGCGACAATGCCAGCACCGGCCTGAAGGTGAATTCGATTCTGATGGGCAACCAGAGTTCTGATCGCGATCGCCAGGTCCATATTGCCGTCAAAAGAGATATAACCGACAGCCCCGCCATAGATTTCACGGCGCACCGGCTCAAGCTCTTCAATAATTTCCATAGCGCGGATTTTCGGTGCGCCGCTCAAGGTCCCTGCTGGAAAAGTTGCCGAAAAGACATCAAGCGCATCATGCCCTGGCAATAATTTGCCGCTGACGTTGGAGACAATGTGCATAACATGCGAGTAACGCTCAACCACCATCAATTCATCGACCTGAACAGAGCCGGTAGCACAGACCCGGCCAAGGTCATTGCGACCGAGGTCGACCAGCATGATGTGTTCAGCAAGTTCTTTGGGATCAGCTAGCAGTTCTTCCTCGAAGCGCTTATCATCCTCGACGGTCTCGCCACGCGGTCGGGTTCCGGCAATCGGACGAACCTCAACATGATCGCCTTCTTTGCGCACGAGGACTTCAGGAGATGAGCCAATAACACGGGTCTCATTGAACTGCAGGGAGAACATATAAGGTGACGGGTTGATGGTCCGCAAGGCCCGGTAAACATCAAATGGATCGGCGTCGAGGTCACCGGAGAATCTTTGCGAGAGGACCACCTGAATGACATCACCGGAACGAACGTAATCCTTGCATCGTTCAACCGCCGCTTCAAAATCAGAGCGAGTGAAATTGGATTCCAGCTCCGCAGTCGTTACTGCTTCCGTTTTGGCTGAGCGCTCCGGTAACGGTTTGCGCAGCTTTGCAACCATAGCGTCGATGCGTTTAACCGCTGCGTCGTACAATTCCTCAGGGTCATCGCCTTCACGTAAATGAACATTACTCAAGACCTTGATCTTCTGTTGCATATTATCGAAGATCAGCAGCGTTTCCGTAATCAGGAACCAGCTGTCGTAAGCACCGATTTCTGCCTCATTAAGATCGGGAAGCTCTTCGATATGACGAACCATGTCATAGCCGAGATAGCCAACCGCGCCACCAAAAAATCGCGGCAATTCAGGCAGAGAGACCGGCTGGTAAGGAGAGAGAAATTCCTTCAATTCAGTGAGGGGATTGGACGTCTCACCAGACTTAACCGGCTCACCATTTTCGAGGATTTCAAACTGCTCACCGCGACATCTGAATGCGCGTCCTGAGCCAACCCCGAGAAAGGAATAACGTGCCCACTTCTCACCACCGACAATACTTTCAAGCAAGAAAGCACTTTTCCGGTCATCGATCTTACAGAATGCCGAAACCGGGGTTTCCATATCTGCAAGAATTTCCCGATAGACAGGGATCAAGTTACCTTGACGGGTTAGATTTTGGAACTCTTCACGAGAGGGGGAATACATGCCATTTCCTTAATAAGATTAACCGGGTCAAGCTAGCATGAAGCCTGTAAAATGGCAAGAGAACCGGGGGTAAGTTAGTCAATAAATGATTGACCGCAAAGAGTTGACTTGATATGCATACCGCACTTAATCAATTAGAGGATGTGAATTTCCTGACCCTGGCAACACTCATACAGAGGAGCGGACATGATACGCGCTGCAAAACAAGACACTATAAAGGTCCATTACACAGGTAAATTAATTGACGGTACTATCTTTGACCAGTCTCCCGAGGATCGTCCCCTGCACTTTATTATAGGCAAGCAAGAAGTAATTGCCGGCTTTGAAGAAGCTGTGGAAGGTATGTATCAGGGCGAGAGTAAAACTGTCACAATTCCTTATGACAAAGCTTATGGCAGTAGTAAACCAGAGCTTTTAGAGCAAGTTGATCGCAGCTCTATTGGTGATGAGGTGGAGTTGCATGTTGGCGGCCAGTTGCAGATTACCAATCAGGATGGCAGTATCCTCGTTGTCATGGTCAGAGAGATCACAGATGACCAGGTCACTCTTGATGCGAACCACCCTCTAGCTGGCAAAGATTTGGTTTTTGAGATAGAGCTTCTTGAAGTAAACAAACAGCAGAGCATGTGATCTGATCTGGTACGCAAAGAACAAAAGAAGGGCGGGATAATGATCCCGCCCTTCTTTATTGATATATCTTCGACAATATTACTTGTCGGTTTTTTCTTCAGCCGGTGTTTCCTCAGCCGGTGTTTCCTCAGCTGGCTCTTCTTCAACCACTGCTTCTTCGGCAACCTTAGCGGATTTTTTCGCAGGCGCTTTTTTAGCAGCCTTCTTCTTTGGCTTGGCAGTAAATTCTTCCTCGACCAGTTCTATCATTGAGAGCGAAGCATTATCCCCAGCGCGAAGACCTAGCTTGATAATTCGAGTATAACCACCAGGACGATCAAGATAACGCGGCGCAATGGTTTCAAAGAGTTTAGCAACTATTTTCTTGTCGCGTACAACCTGCATAGCCATGCGGCGGGAGTGTAGATCTCCACGTCTGGCCATGGTGATCAGCTTCTCTGCCATTTTACGCAGTTCCTTGGCACGTGCATCCGTAGTGGTGATTTTTTCGCAATCGAAAAAAGAAGTCACCATGTTACGCATCATAGCTTTACGATGACTGGTGTTACGGCCCAGTTTCTTACCAGATTTTCTATGGCGCATTAGAGTTCTTCCTCGCTCTTTTCTATCATTTTCAGATATTCAGGGTCGGGAAAGCCCTCAAAAGACAAACCGAGAGTCAGGCCCATTTCGGAAAGAATATCCTTGATTTCGTTAAGTGACTTACGACCAAAATTCTGTGTTTTCAACATCTCCGCCTCGGATTTCTGGACTAGCTCACCGATAAGACGAATATTGGCGTTCTTAAGGCAATTCGCACTACGTACCGACAGTTCAAGCTCATCAACGCGACGATAGAGATTCTCGTTGATAGGCTGCTTGGTACCTTCTACTTCCTCAGTAATCTCAGGCTCAAGGGCCTCATCGAAATTGATGAATAACTGAAACTGCTCCTTGAGAATCTTGGCCGCATAAGCAAGCGCATCGTCAGGCCTTACACTACCATTCGTATAGATCTCAAGTACCAATTTGTCATAATCAGTGACTTGGCCAACACGAGCATTGCTAACGACGAAATTCACCTTTTTAATCGGTGAGAAAAGAGCATCAATAGGGACCGTACCTACCGGAGCTTTTTCGTCCCGGTTACGCTCTGCCGGGCTATAGCCCTTGCCCATAGACACAACCATGTCTATTTCTATATCAGCCTCTTTGCCACAAGTAGCAATAAAATGATCGGGGTTGATAATTTCGACATTTGCGTCGGTGACAATATCGCCAGCCTTGATAACCCCCGCACCCTTTTTAACGATACGGATATTGCGACTCTCATGACCGTGCAGTTTGATCAACACGCCCTTCAAATTGAGAATAATGTCCGTTACGTCTTGCGTCACACCAGGAACAGTGGAAAATTCGTGCAAAACACCTTTAATACGAATCGAGGTGATTGCCGCCCCCTGTAGCGAGGAGAGCAAAACCCGACGCAGGCCATTACCCATGGTTGTACCGAAACCACGTTCAAACGGTTCCGCTGTAAATTTGCCATAAGTGGCAGTCAGCGTATCGGCATCAACCTGGAGACGCTTGGGTTTGATCAGTTCTCTCCAGTTTTTAAACATGCGAATTCTCCATTATGAGGTTGCTCTATAAAGTTTCAAATCGCTTGAATGTCTGTGTCGTTTACTTCGAGTAAAGCTCGACAATCAGATGTTCCTGGAAGCTTGGTGTGGTCATTTCGGCACGCACAGGCAGAGTTTTAACAGTGCCCTGAAATGCATCACGGGTCAGTTCAACCCAAGATGGAATACCACGGCGCATGACACCATCAAGAGATTCATTGATGCGAACAATCTTGCGGCTCTTCTCACGCAGTTCTACGACATCACCAGGGCGAACGAGATACGAAGGGATATCGACCTTCCGTCCGTTCACGAGAAAATGTCTATGACGAACCAATTGCCGAGCTTCGCTACGTGAAGTTGCAAAGCCCATGCGATAAACCATGCAGTCAAGGCGACGTTCAAGGAGAACCAGAAGATTCTCGCCAGTCACGCCCTTCATACGGTCCGCACGTTTAAAACAGTCGCGGAATTGCTTTTCAAGTAGACCATAGGTCCGCTTGACTCTCTGCTTCTCACGCAACTGAGTACCGTAATCGGAAACCTTAATACGTCCCTGGCCATGTTGACCGGGGGCATAGTTGCGGCGTTCCAAAGCACATTTATCTGTATAGCAACGGTCCCCCTTGAGGAACAGCTTCATATTTTCTCGCCGGCACATGCGGCAAACGGGTCCAGTGTGTCTCGCCAACGTTCGTCTCCTTATGTCTGTTTAGACTCTTCTACGCTTGGGTGGTCGACACCCGTTATGTGGTATCGGAGTGACATCCTTGATCATGGTGATGGTCAAGCCAACGGCTTGTAAAGCACGCAGCGCAGACTCACGACCAGAACCGGGGCCTTTAACCCAAACCTCAATACTGCGCATACCATGCTCTTGAGCTTTCTTTGCGGCATCTTCAGCGGCCATCTGAGCTGCAAAAGGAGTACTTTTACGACTCCCTTTGAAACCTTTAGTACCGCAAGTACACCAAGAAATCACGTTACCGGCCACGTCAGTGATCGTAATGATTGTATTGTTGAATGTCGCCTGGATATGAGCGATTCCATTCGGGACATTCTTCTTTTCACCTTTTTTACGTACACGTTTACCAGGCTTAGCCATGGTTCCTCCTGTTACTTCTTCTTACCGGCAACGGTCTTACGCGGCCCCTTACGGGTCCTGGCGTTCGTTTTAGTTTTCTGTCCACGCACCGGCAAACCTCGGCGATGACGTAAACCACGATAACAACCGAGATCCATAAGTCGCTTGATGTTCATCGTCACTTCGCGACGCAGGTCACCCTCGACCTGGAATTCACTGTCAATAACCTTACGGATCTTGGCCACTTCTTCCTCAGTCAAATTGTCCGAGCGGGTGTTGAAATCAACGCCTGCCTGGGTCAATATTTCTTGGGAAGTAGAGCGCCCGACGCCAAAAATATAGGTCAGTGCAACTTCAATCCGTTTGTTTCTGGGTAAATCGATACCAGCAATACGAGCCAATGTCCGATCCTCCTAATACTTAACCTTGTCTCTGTTTATGCTTGGGATTTTCACAGATAACTCTGAGAACGCCCTTGCGCTTAACTACTTTACACTTGTCACAAATTGTCTTAACTGATGCTCGGACTTTCATGTTTCTTTCCTTTGGACCATGTCGGTTACAACCCCTTATTGACTACAATCAGGGGCGTCGCCTTGACAGCTTACAACCTGGTTAAAATCTCCGGGCCGTTGTCAGTAATGGCTACTGTATGCTCAAAATGGGCAGACCGCCTACCATCTTGCGTTACTGCTGTCCACCCGTCTTCCAGTATCTTCACACCAGCTACGCCAGCATTAATCATCGGCTCAATTGCCAGCGTCATCCCTGTTTTAAGGCGCGGACCCTGACCGGCTTGACCATAATTCGGTATCTGCGGAGCCTCATGCAGGTTGCGACCAATACCGTGTCCAACAAATTCTCGAACAACACTGAACCCTTTCGGCTCAACCCAGGACTGAACGGCATGTGAGATGTCTGATAATCTGCCGTTTGGTACTGTTTTCTCTATCGCTCGCTCAAGAGACTCACGCGTTACTGTGACCAGACGCTGTGTTTCATCATCCAGCTCACCAACGGCAACTGTTATAGCTGAATCGCCGTAAAAGCCTTTATAGAGGACACCAAAGTCAATACTGATGATGTCACCTTCCTGCAAAGGCCTGTTATCAGCAAAACCGTGAACAACCCGGTCATTCGGTGAGCAACAGATGGCATGTGGAAAACCACCGTACCCCTTGAACGCCGGTTTTGCTTTCTGACGCTTACATTCTTTCTCAGCCAGCAGATCTAACTCTGCGGTTGTAACACCTGGGCAGATCCGGCTTTTGAGCAAGGCCAGCGTCTCTGCGACGATTCGGCCTGCAGCCCGCATTTTTTCAAGTTCTGCAGGGCTCTTTATAACAATCACGTTAGCTTGCCTGTAACAGTGACAGCATCTTTTCCTGAACTTGCGAAATCGGTTGCATCCCGTCTAGCTCCAGCAGCACACCAGTTTCCCTATAATAACTGATCAAGGGAGAGGTCTGATCTGCATAGACCTGAAGCCGCTTGCGTATTGTCTCTTCCTGATCGTCATCGCGTTGCAACAGAGTACCACCGCAGACATCACAGACAGCAGCTTCACGGGAAGGATCAAACTTTACATGGTAACCACGCCCGCAATCTTTGCAGGTACGTCGACCTGTCAGCCTCTCTACAAGCGCTTCTGAATCGACATCAAGCGAGATAACACGATCCAGCTCCTTACTCATATCTTGGAGACTGACCTGAAGAGCATCTGCCTGGGCAACCGTTCTAGGAAAACCATCCAGGATAAAGCCATTCTTGCAATCAGTTTCCTGCAGGCGATCACGAACGATTCCGACGACAACTTCATCAGGAACCAATCCACCTGCATTCATGTATTCTTTCGCCTTCAAACCCATGGCGGTGCCGTCTTTAACAGCAACACGCAATATATCACCCGTCGAGATCTGCGGAATCGAGAACTTTTCCATCAGCATCTTGGCCTGAGTGCCCTTACCTGCTCCAGGGGGTCCGAGTAAAATCAGCTTCATCAGTACTTACCTTGTTTATCCGCGACGACTCTTAATACTCACGCCCTTCATGAATCCTTCATAAGAGCGTGAAATCAAGTGGGCCTCTATTTGAGAAGCCGTATCCAAACCAACCCCAACAACAATCAGCAGTGACGTTCCCCCAAAAAAGAAGGGGACATTAAACTGGCCAATCAAAAGAGTCGGCAAAACGCAGACTGCCGAGATATAAATTGCACCAGCAAAGGTCAGACGACCAAGCACGGTATCAAGATAATCAGAAGTCGCCTTACCAGGCCTGACACCAGGGACATACCCGCCTTGGCGTTTAATATTATCTGCAACATCTACCGGGTTAAAGGTGACAGCCGTGTAGAAGTAACAGAAGAAGACAATAAAAGCGACATAAAAAACGTTATACAGCCAGTGTGCCGGAGTCATCATTGAAGCGAAGGTCTGTACCCAGGGCACATCGACAAAGTTTGCGACAGTACTGGGAAACATAATGATCGAGCTGGCAAAAATTGGCGGAATAACACCACTCATATTGATTTTCAGTGGCAAGTGACTGCTCTGTCCACCCGCATTTCGTGCACCCACGACCCGCTTTGCATAATGAATCGGCACACGACGTTGACCGCGCTCCATGAAAATAATCGCCCAGATAACAGCGATCATCACTGAGAGGATAAGCAACAAGACAGTTAAAGTCATAGCACCGGTTTTCAATAAGCGGATACTATTGATCAATGCGGAAGGCATATTGGCGACAATACCGGCAAAGATAATAATAGAGATGCCGTTGCCAATGCCGCGCTCTGTGATCTGCTCACCAAGCCACATGATAAACGCTGTTCCAGCAGTCAGGGTGATGACTGTCAAAACAATAAAACCAATTCCCTGGATAGCAACAACCGGCTCACCTGCTGGTCCACGCATAGTCTGCAAACCAACGGCAATTCCGGCGCCCTGAACAATTGACAAGCCAACCGTACCGTAACGAGTCCACTTGGTCATGGTCTTACGACCTTGTTCACCTTCTTTAGACAGGCGCTCAACTGGCTCAAACACGACAGTTAACAGCTGCATAATAATCGATGCGCTGATATAAGGCATAATGCCCAAGGCAAAAACTGTCATGCGTTCGAGTGCACCACCAGTAAAAGCACTGACCAGACCAAGCAGCGTCCCTTGGGTCCCCTCGAAGAATTGAGCAAGAACGGAACCGTCAACACCCGGAAGCGGCACATGACAACCGACCCGATAGACCGCAAGCATACCCAGAGTAAAGAGGATACGGCGACGCAGTTCAGGAATACTGAAAATATTCTGAATGCTGGCTAACAAATCAAATAACCTCTACAGTGCCGCCAGCGGCTTCGATCTTGGCCTGGGCAGACTTACTGAACTTATGTGCTTTCACCGTCAAAGCTTTGGAGAGCTCTCCATCACCCAGGATCTTAACGCCATCCTTAAACTGGCCAATCAGGCCAGACTTGCCGAGTGCCTCAAGATCAATCACGCTACCCGCATCAAACAGCTCCAGGTCACGCAGGTTAACAAGGTCATAGACCTTCCTGCTCAACGGCGTAAAACCACGCTTGGGGAGCCGTCTCTGCAAAGGCATCTGGCCACCCTCAAAACCAGGCTTAACACCACCACCGGAGCGAGAGTTCTGGCCTTTATGTCCTCTACCAGAAGTCTTACCAGTACCAGAGCCATGACCTCGACCAATACGTTTTTTACTATGTGTTGAACCGTATGACGGTTGCAGATTACTTAAATCCATGCTGTTATCCTTGGGCCTATTCTTCAACGGAGACCATGTGGCTGACCTTATTGATCATACCGCGAATTTCAGGTGTATCTTGGAGCACAACAGTCTGATGTAGACGACGCAGACCGAGCCCAACGAGCACCTTGGTGAAATATTTGTTGCGGCCGATACCGCTACGCTTAAGAGTTATCTTGATTTCAGCCATTATTCTCTCCTGTCTCAGGCTTTCTGGTCCGAGTTGTTAGCTCCGAGACCACGTCTAGCAAGAATCTCTTCAGGACTACGCAACATCTCTAGAGCCCGCATAGTTGCCTTAACAACGTTGTGTGGGTTGTTTGAGCCAAGACACTTGGAAAGAATGTCACTGATACCGGCGACTTCCAGAATAGCACGAGCCGCACCGCCAGCAATAACTCCAGTACCTTCAGAAGCCGGCCTCAGCATAACCTTGCCAGCACCAAACTTACCGATAACATCGTAGGGAATAGTTGTTCCCTGGATAGGTACAGAAATCATGCTCTTCTTGGCCTTTTCGACACCCTTGCGAATTGCCTCGGGAACCTCTTTGGCCTTACCAAGACCGTATCCAACTTTGCCACTGCCATCACCAACGACAACCGGGGCAGAGAAGCTGAACCGACGTCCACCTTTAACAACCTTGGCCGTACGATTGATGTGGATAACGCGGTCGATTAAATTCGTTTCGTTTTTGTCAACGCGTTGCAACGCTCTTCTCCTTTGTAACTCAGAAAGACAAACCAGCTTCACGAGCCGCATCGGCGAGAGCCTTGACACGGCCGTGGAACAAAAAGCCGTTGCGGTCGAAAACTACCTGTTTAATGTCCTTTGCCAGGGCCTTTTCAGCAAGCTGCTTGCCAACAAATTTGGCTGCTTCAGCATTCCCGCTGTACTTGACACTGTCCCCATTACCCTTGGTGACCGTCGAAGCTGCAACCAGAGTATTGCCGGTAGCGTCTTCTACAATCTGTGCATAAATATGTTTGGAGCTACGGAATACGCACAAGCGCGGACGCTCAACGCTTCCTGTAACTTTTTTTCGTACTCTCGCCTGACGTTTCTTGCGGGCAACCCGCCGTGCTTTTGAGCTATTCACAGTTCTCACCTCGTCCTAT
>DAOWJU010000200.1 GCA_030640215.1 Desulfuromonadales bacterium | reverse complement strand
GCTTTTTCATGGCAACTGCCACAGACTTTTGCATCAGCAGGTGCGTCTCCCTTGAGAATGGCCTCATGATCTGTGCCGTGACAATCGGAGCAGCCAATAGCAGGCGCATGTGAACTCGCCTGCCACTGTTTGACGGCGGCAGGGGTTTCTTTCTGGTGGCATTCAAGGCATTCATCAGCAAAAGCTGTGGTTGCGAAAAAGAGAAACAGACAAGACAAACTAAACAAACGCAGTAAACAGCTCATTGATTTTCCTCTTTCAGGAGTTTCTGGTATTCATCCGCTGTAATCAGACCCTCAAAACGCCAGCGACGCAAGGTCCAGGCTCTCTCGCTGTAACTCTCCTGTGGTTCACTCCGCAGTCCATCACCACGCCAGAGAACATTGTTAGCCGCCATCAGGAAACGTCCATCGGGAAGAATCTGCAGCTGAGCACCCTCCCCCCAGTCGGCCAGTAATTCATCGCCATCATAAAGGAGTCCGCTGACAAATCGATAATGATTTGTTGTGGATTGACTGATAACATCTTCCACAGTTGGCCAAAGATCAAGTTTCAGCACACCATCAGCGGTACGAACCGCAACAGACTGCGCAGGTTTTTCCCAGACAACTTGCACTCTTTGCAGCGGCATCTCCTGTAAAGAACGTCCATTAGCAACTTGCCAGTTTTTATAAATCAACTTCAGATAGGGTGAAAATTGCGGGGGCTCGTGCAAATGTAGATAAACCAGTTCGTCACCGGCGGGCGAAAAAGCCACCGGCAAGACATCTCGCATGATCTTCGCCAGTTTTTTCACTGTTGACAGCCTCAAGGTCGTATCAGATAGCACGGTCGCCACAACATCTTCATCAGTCATATTGTAGAGAATCTGTTGCAGGTCAGCACCAAAAGAGAAGAGTTTGAGTACATAGCCCATAACCAGGAGGTCGCCACGAGCACTCCAGTCCATCTGATTGAATGCAACCGGCAGCAAGGCTTCGTGCAACAATTCACCTTGAGCAGAATAGCGAGCCAGGCGGGTTTCATAATCTGCGACGGGGAAAACGGCGGCCAGAACTAAGCCATCGGCACTCCAGGCCAGCGCAACCGGTTGATCAGAAGAGATCTTTTTAGAGGAACCGGACTCAAAGTCATAAAGGTGCAAACCACCTCTGACCACGGCAATTTTGTGACCTTCCTGATTCGCAGAGAACATTCCGGTCTTATCGGTAGCCGCAACGCGGATCAGCGAATTTTCATTGATTGCTTGCGGTGGCGAGCCAGCAGCACAGCCGAACAAGAGGACGGTGAGAGGCAGGACAAGAGCTGTAAAAAGAGTTTTCATGCAAAGAGGATAGCAGATTCAAGAATGGAATGGATTGACGAGCATCAAATATTATGACAGTAGGTCAGATTTGGTCTGGCAGTTCATGCAAATCATCCGTGTAAAAGTCGGGGTGAGACCGCATGATAAGTGGGTGGGCCAGGTATCGTTGTCCTTGATTGGGCTAAAGCGAAGTGCTACCAAACCTTCAGTGCCAGCGTCTTTCCTTGCAGCTGAGTTGGCCATGGTTCATACCACGAATTGCATCACGATCGAGAACAACCCAGCCCCCTCTACGTTTAAACTCAACAATCTGATGAGTTTCAATCATGGTATTGAGCAACGGCGCCGGGATCTTGTCAACCTGGCCATCAGGGTATCGGACCGGTATCAACCTCCTGAGTCTGAAAGTCCTCATAATTATCCTCCCTTCTACTTAAACCTTACAGACTTACATCTAAACACGTGCGATGGATTTTACAATCATTAGATAGTGAAATGGTCCTTTTTCCGCCAGGGTTACTAACCTTTGGTTGGTATAAATATGCCCGACAGGGCTGAAGGTATCAGCTTGAGGGACTTGTCGACAGGCTTGAGGTGAAGTATCCAAAAAGTTGTGTCATGTTTTTGGGATGGTGAAAAAAACTCAGGGTTGAGGCTTTGCAAGCACCCTTTGAGCACATTCATCAATCCATTTCAGGAGTTCAACGATTCTGAATGGTTTCTTAATATAATGGCAGCCAAGTTCTTCAATAGAAACTTTGAGCTCGGGATTCATCGCAGTTCCAGTTATCAATGCCTTGTTTTCATCTGGAATCTTGCAACCACTCATCTTTTGAAGCTTCAAAAAATCAATACCAGTCATATTAGGCATCATATGATCGGAGATAATGATATCTGCACAAGGACGATCCTGTGGACATTGAGCTTTATGGTCATGATAAATAGGACAATCCGTTGGTTCAGAAAAGAAGTGGACGTCATGACCAGTACTTTGCAAGGCATGCCCTAGCAATGTCACCAATGCCTGGTCATCTTCAAAGACAAGAATTTGGAGTTTTTTCTTCATACGAAGGACCTGATAACCAAGACAACCCAAATACATCCCAACGTTAAAAGAACATCGTCCAACCAGGCTGTTAAGCTGGTTGCGACATGTGCCACAAAGTTCAACCTTCTTTACACTTCTCGGCAAGCTCTTCAAGTCGACCAAAATCAAGAATCTCAACTTTTTTCCCGGCAACAATGATCAGATCATCCTCCGAAAGTTTACGCAGGGTGCGTGAAAGAGTTTCACTGACAGTGCCCAGATTGGAAGCCAACTGACTTTTGGAGATCGGCAGTTCCACAGTCTGCTTTGTGCCGTGAGATAATTCCATCAGGTAACGAGCCAGACGAGAAGGAACGTCTTTAAAGGTCAAATCCTCGATCTGGTTAGCGAATTGACGTAAGAATTTGGAGAGGCCTGCAATCATATTGACTGCAATCTGGCCATTGTCCATCAACAAACTGAGGAACCCGTCCTTGGGCAGGAAGAGCAGCTTGGAAACCTGAAGTGGCTCGGCATAAGCGGGGTACAAGCCATCGCCAAAAATCGCCGCTTCAGCGAATGTCCCACCTGGATGAATAACATGCAGAATGCGCTCTTTGCCATCAGGGGAGAGTTTGTAGACTTTGACCTTACCATCCAACACGACAAAAAAACCGGCGGCCTCCTCGCCGTCGGAAAAGAGCAACTCTCCACGTGGATGTTCGCGGATGCGAGCGATACCCCTCAGGGCGTCAAGATCCAAGTCGGAAAGGCCAGCAAAGAAAGGGCTGTGTTTCAGTATTTGACGATAATTCATTATGCACCATTTGGCTTAAGCTGAATAAGTGATGGTTTGAGCTAACAAGTAAAGATTTACCGAATCATTCTAACTGGTTTGTCAATTTCAGCAAGTGTTATCTCAACTTGCCGTTGTGCAAGAAACTGGAGAAGGCACCCATGCAACTTATCAAGCTAAGCCAGACGAAAGGTTATGAACTGATACTGATGAATTGCCTTCGACCTCAAAAAAAACCGGGAGAATCCCGGTTTAGGCTATTGTTATTAATCTCGCTCCGGACGTTCAGAAATTGGCGTCCAGAGCTTTGACCGTTTCAATGGTCAGGTAGTTGGCAACTGTCAGGTTAAAATCTTTCTGGAAGGCGTTGACAGCAGCCATAGTTTGCTGGCCGATGACACCATCGATCGGACCAGGGTTATAACCACCCAGAGCCAAGGCGCGTTGGACCTCGATGATCCTGCACTCTGTCATATGATCTTCACAGAGGATTTCTTCCCAACGCATCTGTTCATCGGTTACTTTGACCTTCTCGGTTACGGTCTGGTACAAGGTTGGCATGTTTTCCCCCTTTGGAACTTCAATCGGCTTGATCACGGCCACGGTCTTATACTCGGCCGGATAAACCACACTGGCATAGCAACGGCCTGCCTCAACCCTAACCGGGGACGATTCAGCCTTACCCAAGGTCGAGTCAGCACCTGCCAGTTTGAACGAACGGGGGTCGCGATTCACCGTTCTGTCCAGAGACATTACGCGCCCACTAACCAGCGCCTGGCGAAACTCCATCATGTCGTCTTGTTTTGTCAGGTCTGGTACGTTCTGTGCGAGCCTCGTTTCTCGCTCATTGAGCCAAGCCTGGTTAATTGCCAGTAAGTTCTCTTGTCTATCCAAGTCAGAACCTCTCCGGGCCAGTCGCAACTCGTGCTCATCAAGCCAGGCTTGTCGAATCACCAGCGCATTCTCACGCTGCTCAAGACCAAACGCTCTTTGTTCCACTGTCATTTCGCGTTCATCGAGCCAATCTTGTGAAATGACAACGGGGCTATCCTCACGCTGCTCCAGAGCAAGTTCTCTTTGCTCCACTACCCTTTCACGTTCATCGAGCCAATCTTGTGAAATGATGATGGCGCTATCCTCATGCACCTGCATCACTGTTTGTGACATGGTCGTATCAGGACCGGACATAACGTCGGAGTCGGCCACACGCGGATCGTGTGAAGCGCAAGCAGCCAGTAGAAAAGTCACGGTGAAGATGACGGCCCAGCCAGAAATTCTTGTCTTTTTCATGGCGTGCCTCCTCTCCTGTTGGTGTTAACCCGCATAACGGCGGGGGTGTCACAAGAGGCCTTAATATCTCGTTTAGGCCTGATTGAATTACGCCAACATTAGGCCTCTCTACTTTGATTAAACCCCTAAAATGGCCCTTGTCAAGTCATATCACTGTGCATGTCGTGGTCATTTACAACACACTGTCACAATTGTGACACAACTCTACACGTAAACGCGTAACCATCTAATTCTTAGCGCTTTTTTATTATTGAGGGTGCTGAGTCATTCCGTAGTCTTAGCTCGCAACGGGGACAAATAAGAAGATTATCGGTCAGCAGATTTGCATTTTGGCACGAGACTTGTTTACCATAGTTGTCATATATTTTTTTTACTGGCAATGCTTTTTCACTGAAGATTCTTTTGCTTAGCGAAACCTGAACCTGATGCCCAGCGAAACATGAACCCGGTGCCTGGCGAAACCTGAACCTGAGCAACCCGAACATTGAAAGATTTTGTATTTATGAAACAGTTGTTTTTTTCATTACTCCTGATTTTTTGTACGGCCGTAACGTCGGCCGCCGACAATCAACCAGCTATCATCTTCTCCCAGCATGTCGTCGCCATTAACGCCGACGGTAGCCTGCTGCCTACGGTCAAGATCGATCCGCAGGAGATGGCCGGAATGCAGACGTACGATTTCGACCTCGACCGAGATCGCTTGCTGCGGATTCACACCAATATCAGCGATGCCGAAGAACGTGGCCTGAACGATGTGGCGGCCACGGTCAAGCGATGCTACAGCTATATTGAAGCGATGACCGGACAACGGCTCAACCGCGGCGTAATGCTCTACCTGATCGAGCTCGATGAGATCCCCTACGCTTACACTTTTCGCGCTACCTACGACGACGCCTCGCAGTGGGGAGAAGTACGTCTGGCTCTGGTTGACCGCGCCGCACCGCTCAGTGGACGACATGCACCGACCAGCCTCTCCGACCTGCTCTACGACACCTTGCCACATGAACTTGGCCATGACGCTCTAGGCGGCATCCCGCAGCTTTTACATGATATCGACGGCGGCACCTCCCAGAATACGCGTTGGTTCATCGAGGGCGCCTGCGAGGTCCTGGCAAAAGGTTTCTCACGTCGCGAAGTTCCCGCACTGAACCGGCACTACCTCTCTCTACGCAACGTGAATACCGTACTGGCGGAAAGTCAAATGCGCAACGATCTGCTGAGCTGGGCACAGAACAATGACAACGGCATGGCCCTCGAATCAGACCTTTACGGAGCAGCCATGCTGACCATGTTGGCCTGGACCGAGTCCATCACCCTTAGTGAGTTGCTTGATCAGTTGGCGAACCGTAGCGAAACGGTGTGCGGTAGAGACCTGGTCACCTTGATGCAGGAAACAACTGGCATTGGTCCAGATGAGATGCTCAACCGCGCCCACGCGCACGGCAGGCGACTCAACGAGAAGATTGTCCTGGCTCAACTTGAGATTGAGTAGCGTAGAACATGCCCCAATTCCAAGTCATCACCGGCTTCTTGCCAGACAATGAAAACACCTGGACAACCATCTCGGGCAGAGTCAAAATCGCACAGGTGTGATTAAACAGGGTACTTCCGGGGTTAACGACTAGGACATGACCCAACTGCTCGGCAAAGACCTGATGGGTATGCCCAACAATCAGTACATCAGCAGAGAAGGTTCTTAAATAGTCGCTCCAGTATGCTTTTTGATCTTGTAGCAACTCAGCATCCTCATCCAGAAGTTTAATCCCTTCCATGAGGGATTCAGGTGGACTGGCGTGAACCATATGAATTTTTTTATCTTCAATAGAAAATTCAACCACCGCAGGCAGTGCTCGTAGATATTTTTCGACCGGGCTTCCTTCCCCAGAGTCATAACGACCCAACCACCACAAATCATGATTACCCAGAACAGCCTGGCAGCCACTATCAAGCAGCAAGGCAACGGTCTGTTCCAGCTCAGCCCTATACCCGGCAATGTCACCCGCGCAAAGGATTGTGTCGACTCCTTCGCGCTGAAAAATCGACAATGCCTCCGACACAGGGTCCGGAGTTGCGTGGACATCACTGATTAAACCGATTTTTACCATCACAGAGAACCTCTGCTGGCTTCACTCTGGCTGACTCTTTTTGGTTTTTCGAAAACAGGTAAACCAAGCAGTGGGCAGATACTGAGCATGTGCTCCAGAAACGACTCAGTATTGGCTGATTCTGTTGTGGCGAGTTCAGCAAACTGAGGGTCATTCAGATTGTCGAGCTTGGCTCTTCTGGCCTCTTGAGCCAGTTGTTTCAGACGCGATGCAAAATATTGCATATGCGCCAGGTTAAGACTGTCATCTTTAGACGCAAAAGCGACGACCCAGTTCCAAAAGTCTTTTTGGATGTCGTGACGGCTCAAATCGTGGCATATGTGGTCGGCTGCACCGATATGGATAGTCGGCAGGTCACCTTCTACGGAGGGTCCGACCAGGATATAGACACCGGGAGCGTTGAGCTCCTTGCGATCAATTTCTTCTGCGAGTGATGATCTGGGAATAACCAGGGCACGGCCGGACCACTTCGATTTCGCAATAATTTTAACGCCGTCGACGTGACCGTCCTGAAGGAAGATGCGAACAGAGAATGATTCAGGAGTCATGGTGCCCACCTCACGGAATAATTGACAACAGATATTCATTATAGCGTATAGAGTCCAGCTTACAGCTTTACTGCTTCTAACTTACAGCTAAAGAGAAGCTTTTTTGACACCCCTTCCTCTCTTGATATGATTGAGACATGTTAAGACGTGCTTACATCAGCAGCCTGATCATCCTGATGCTGATCGGCTCTGTACTGTTGCTTAGCGCCGATGAAGTGTCTGCGCCAGGGGAGATTCGTGTCGTACGGGTTGCCGGGGTGATCAACCCGGTACTGGCTGATTTCATCAGTGAAGAGCTGTCTGCAGCTAATGTTGACAACACACGAGCCTTTCTGATTGAACTAGACACACCCGGTGGGCTCGACACCTCGATGCGCGCCATCATTCAACAGATTCTCGGCTCACGTATTCCGGTGATCGTCTATGTTTATCCCTCTGGAGCTCGGGCGGCCTCAGCAGGTGCACTGATCACCCTCGCCGCAGACTTCGCTGCCATGGCCCCCGGCACCAATATCGGTGCGGCTCACCCGGTAGCGATAGGTCCTGGAGGATCGAGCGGCAATGAACAGGGCGAAACCATGATGGAGAAAGTGGTCAACGATGCGGTTGCCTACGCGCGCAGCCTTGCCGACCAGCGTGGTCGCAATCGCGACTGGGCTGAGCAGATCGTGCGTGAATCGATCTCCACTCCGGCCCAGGAGGCGTTGGAGCTCAAGGTCATCGATCTGATCGCGGCAGACGAATCAGTCCTGCTCAAAAAGTTGCACGGTCGGACCTATCTGCGCAACGGTCAGGCCCACAAACTCGATACTCGGGGCGTGGTGCTAAGCTACGCGGAGATGACCTGGAAACAGGAGGTATTAAACACCATCAGCAACCCGAATGTCGCTTACATGCTGCTGATGCTCGGCATGCTCGGCATCTTCTTCGAGATCTCCCAGCCCGGGGTAATCCTGCCCGGAGCGATTGGTGCTCTCGCCCTGCTACTCGCCTTTCTCGGCTTCCAGACCCTGCCGGTCAACTACATCGGAGCCCTGCTGATTCTGCTCGCCATTATTCTGTTCATTCTGGAGGTCAAGGTGGTCTCCTACGGCATGCTCACCGTCGGTGGGCTGATAGCCTTGTCCTTCGGATCGCTGATCCTGGTCGATAGTCCCGAACCTTACCTGCAGATCTCCCGTGCGGTGATCGCCGCAACCGTGGCAGTCTGCGGCGGCTTCATCAGTCTGGTGCTGATTTTTGTGGTACGCGTCCAGAAGAGCCGATTTATATCCGGTCTCGAAGGGATGGTCGGCGAGCACGGCCAGGCCGTGACAGCACTGGCACCACGTGGTCGGGTCTATGTCCACGGTGAATACTGGGACGCACACTCCGAACAACCGATAGCAGAAGGAAGCGAGATCGAGATCGTACACGCCGAATCCAATCTGAAGCTACTGGTCCGTGCTGCCGATTCAAACCTGGCGGCCTCCACGACAAAGGAGAAAGAAGATGATCCCGACTGAACTGGTTGGCTGGCTGGTCGTCCTGGTACTGCTCATTAGCATTCTCAGCAGTGCTGTCCGTATTCTGTTGGAATATCAACGTGGCGTGGTGTTCCGTCTCGGCCGCTTCGCCATGGTCAAAGGGCCCGGCCTGCGCTTCATCATCCCGGTGGTCGACAAGATCGTCAAGATCAGCCTGCGCACCGTAGCCATGGATGTACCACCGCAGGACGTGATCACCAAGGATAACGTCTCAGTCAAGGTTAACGCCGTCCTCTACTTCCGCGTGGTTGAGCCGGAAAAGGCACTGATCGAGGTTGAGGACTACCTGTACGCCACCAGCCAGCTGGCCCAGACCTCGCTGCGTAGCGTGCTCGGCCAGGCTGAACTCGACGAATTGCTTTCTCATCGCGACCAGATCAACCAGAAGTTACAGGAGATTCTCGATCGTCAGACCGACCCATGGGGAGTCAAGATTTCAAATGTTGAGATAAAACACGTCGACCTGCCACAGGAGATGCAACGTGCCATGGCCCGACAAGCCGAAGCCGAGCGGGAACGACGTGCCAAGGTCATCCATGCCGAAGGCGAATTCCAGGCTTCGCAGAAACTCGCTGATGCCGCCGGCATCATCTCAAAAGAGAGCGGCGCCCTGCAATTGCGTTTCCTGCAGACCTTAACCGAGATAGCCACCGAGAAGAACTCGACTATCATCTTTCCGGTGCCGCTCGACCTGCTTAAGCCGTTTTTGGATAATAAGGAGAAAAACCAGAGCTAAGTGTTGGGATGCAGTTTGACAATTTTCTTATGAATTTCGTCAAGACTTCTTATGAATTTCATCAAGACATGGTGCACCCATTGAGGTAAATTTATGTATAGTGTCGCGACAAAGTTTGCGACAGCTGAAATTATCCTTTTTAGTCAGGAAGAACATGGACGTCAAAACATTACGAAAAAAATTCGATGCAAGCTTGACCGACCTCCCCTCCCTCGGCATGGACGTACACAGCCTGGTGGAGGATTTTCGGCGCTACTATTCCCACACTCTTGGTCGTGATCGACACTCCCGATCAGCCCATTATGCCTACCAGGCTCTGGTGCTGAGTATACGTGACCGATTGATGGAGCGATGGCAGAACACCCGCTATGCCTACGATACAGTCGACGTCGGCCATGCCTACTACCTCTCACTGGAGTTTCTGATGGGGCGTGCCCTTGGGAACGCAGCTCTGAATCTCGGACTCGACGAAGAAACCGAACTGGCTGTGCGCTGCTTGGGTATGGAGTTGGAAGAGTTGGCCGAGAGTGAGCAAGATGCCGGGCTCGGCAACGGTGGTCTGGGTCGTCTTGCCGCCTGTTTTCTCGACAGCTGTGCCACCTTGCAGTTACCGGTCACCGGCTACGGCATGCGCTACGAGTACGGCATGTTCCGTCAAGTGATCACCGCAGGCGAGCAGGTCGAGGAGCCAGACCACTGGCTGCGCGAGGGTAATCCGTGGGAATTGGAACGCCCTGAGTATACCCAGCGAGTACGCTTCGGTGGGCGCATTGAGTGGCAGCACAATGGCCAGGGCAAGCAGCAGCCACGCTGGGTCGAAACTCACGATGTGTTAGCGGTCCCCTATGATGTGCCAGTACCGGGATACCGTAACGGCACTGTCAACACCTTGCGTCTCTGGCAGGCCTCTGCGACTGATGAGTTCAATCTTGGCGAATTCAACGCTGGCTTCTACCCCGAATCGGTGGCGGCCAAAAACTCGGCAGAAGAAATCACACTGGTTCTCTATCCGAACGACACCAGCGAAAGCGGCAAGGAGCTGCGCCTGCGTCAGCAGTACTTCCTTGCCTCGGCGAGCCTTCAAGACATAATCGCCCGCTGGATCGGCATTCACGGCCACGACTTTACCGACTTTGCAGAAAAGAACCGCTTTCAGCTCAACGACACTCATCCGAGTTGCGCCGTCCCTGAGCTGATGCGCCTGCTCATGGACGAGCACGGCCTGGGTTGGGATGAGGCCTGGCGGATCACCTCCGCAACCATGGCCTACACCAATCACACCCTGCTCCCCGAAGCCCTGGAACGCTGGCCGGTGCCAACCTTTGCCCGGCTACTGCCGCGTCTGCTTGACATCATCTATGAGATCAACGCCAGGTTCCTGGCCGTGGTCGCCCAGCGTTGGCCCGGCGACACCGCACGCCAGCGCCGCATGTCGATTATCGAAGAAGGCCCGACACCGCAGGTGCGTATGGCCTATCTGGCCATCGCCGGAAGTTTCTCCGTCAACGGCGTTGCCGCCCTTCACTCAAAGCTACTTACCGAAGGGCTATTCAACGACTTTTTTGCGCTGTGGCCGGAGAAATTCAACAACAAGACCAATGGCGTCACCCCGCGCCGCTGGCTCGCCCAATGTAATCCAACACTCTCCCAGCTG
>DAOWJU010000224.1 GCA_030640215.1 Desulfuromonadales bacterium | reverse complement strand
ACAGGTTGCCACCAAGGGGGAGACATGAATCTCAAACGCGCTATTCTAACACTTTGTTTTTTGCTCATGATCTGGCCAGGCACCACCTTCGCCAAAGAAGAGCCGATCATTTACACGGTCGTGCAAGGCGACACCTTGTGGGATATCTCCCAGCGCTTCATCAAAGACCCTTACTACTGGCCCAACCTGTGGTCAAACAACCCTGACATCGGCAATCCTCACCTGATCTATCCAGGTCAGAAGCTGCGCATCTACGATGGTCGTATCGAAATTATTCCGATTGGCGGAGATGGTGATGCTGGCGACGTCGGTGCTGCGGTCATGACCCCAGACGAGCTTCTGCTCATCCCCACCTTCGGCGGAGCCCAGAGTTTTATCAGCGTCGAAGAGGTAGAAACGCTTGGCACCCTGGTTGATTCCGTAGACAATCGCACCCTGGTCGCAACCGGTGATACCGTCTTTCTCGAAATGGACGATCTCGCTGCTGTCAAGCCCGGTGATGTCTTCGAATTGATCACGATGGGACCAAAAGTCATTCATCCGGCGTCGAAAAAAACCTTCGGCTACCAGTTTGCCGACCCGATCGGCTTTCAGACTATTCAACTTGGTACCGTGGAAGTCACAGAAGTGACCGAGTCTGTTGCTGTGGCAACGATTACTAACGCCCTGCGCGAGATCAAACGCGGCTCAAAGCTCCGCCCTTACCGTCGCCTGCCCGACCGCATTCCCCGTATATTCGCTGGCGAAGTCCTGGAAGGCTATATCGTTTCGGATGACATCGGCAAGCTGGCCATGGGTCAATGGGAGATTATTCTCATCGACATCGGCAAAGAGAGTGGCATCATGGTTGGTCATGAACTGGACCTCTACCGTCTGCGTCAGGTAACCAAGGAAGCCAATAAAAACAAGGCGCTGGTCCTGCCCGACATCGACCTGGGCGACGCCATTGTCCTTGAAGTCCGCCAAGGCTATGCCGAGGCTCTGATCATCCGCACCACCAACCTGCCAATCTTCCGGGGTGACCAGGTCAAAACCAAGCTCCAGTAGAGATCATACGGGATTTTCCCCGGCACATTTAGTAGACTGTTTCAGGATGGGCTGGATTGCCAGCCCATCTTTTTTATTGCATTGATGTCATATCCTTATGGAGGGATCCGATGGATTACCTGCTGCCTTGGCTGCGCCTGCAGTTCACACCGGGCCTTGGCCGTGTTGGCCTGATGCGCCTGATCGCACACTTCAAGACCCCTGAAAATGCCCTTGCTGCTGCCGCTAAGGGCTGGCCTAAGTTGCCCGGATTGCGCAAAGAACTGGCAAGCATGGTTCCGGCAGCCAACGCTCCCAGAATACAAAAAGCCTGTCAGGGTCTGGTGAAAATGGATGGCTGGCTACGGACTATCTGGGATCCAGATTACCCACAGATCTTGCGCCACATTCCAGACCCTCCCGTCCTGCTGTACGGCTGCGGAACCTTGCCAGATGAGCTGGCCATTGCAATTGTCGGCACCCGCAATCCGACTGACTTTGGCAGGAGATTCACAGAGCAACTGGCGGAGGAACTGGCTGTTGCTGGCGTAATTGTTATTAGCGGGCTGGCGCGTGGCATTGATGCCGCAGCACATCGTGGCGCTTTGCGCGGCGGCGGCAAAACCCTGGCGGTCCTCGGTTGCGGCATTGACCGCATTTACCCACGTGACAACACCAGACTTTATCACCAGATTATCGAGCAAGGCACCATCATCTCCGAATACCCGCCTGGCAGCGAACCGCTGCCGGGACATTTCCCGGGACGTAATCGTATTATCAGTGGTTTGAGCAAAGGCACCCTGGTGATGGAAGCATGCCGTAAAAGTGGCTCATTGATTACCGCTGAATTTGCCCTCGAACAAGGCAAAGAAGTGATGGCTGTTCCGGGTGGCGTCAATAACAAGACCAGTTATGGACCGAATCTGCTCATTAAGCAGGGAGCTCATGCGGTCACGGAATCAATAGAAATTCTGGAGATTATTGGCGCTGGTAAGGGGGTTCGAAGGACTGTGCCACAGACTGAGCCAGCAGCTTTACATCTGCCGGAACCGGCCGGGTCAGTTTTGTCCAAGCTCGACTTAACCCCCCGACACAGCGACGAACTTGCCGATGAAAGTGGGTTGACAGTTATGGAGCTTTCAGCTATTTTACTGCACCTAGAGTTACAAGGGTATGCTGAAAAGCTGCCTGGCGGGCGCTATATCCGTGGCCGTCTGGCACATTAATCTACCAAAAAACAACGGAGACCTCTTGAGAGAACGGGTTCTGGCGATTGTCAGTTTCATCGCCCAATACTTTCTTGATGACCGCGACATGATGACGGAAAGCGATCTCGTCGAGGAGTTGCTGTCCGTCGGTTTCGAGTCTGAAGAGATTGACGCCGCATTCGTCTGGATGGAAAACCAGGCTCTCTGTGCCCCATCCGGCAGTGAAACCTCATTAAACACACCAGCGTTGAGCCACAGAGTCTTCTCCGCAGAAGAGAACCGGTCGCTTTCTTCGGAAGCGCGTGGTTTTTTAACGCGACTGCGTACGATGGGTATTCTTAATGATGATATTCAGGAAGAAGTCATTGACAAAGCCCTTCTGATGGCAGATGACGAAGTCTCTCTAAAGGAGATCAAAACTATTACTGTGTTGGCTATGTTCGCCAACTCACAAAACGAATGGCGCCGCGAATTTGACTGTTTGCTTGAAGATGACTGGCAACGTTTACTGAACTGACAGGTCACAATTACTAAACTGACTGGCAACAGGCTGCAGGACGTCCTGCAGCCTGTTGCATTTTCCAGACAAAGACTGAATAAATATTATGACAAAATCCCTGGTTATCGTTGAGTCCCCCGCCAAGGCCAAAACCATCGAGAAATTTCTCGGCAAAGGCTATCAGGTCCTGGCATCCTACGGGCATGTCCGTGACCTGCCGAGTAAAGATGGTTCGGTCGATGTCGACAACGATTTTCTCCCGAAATACGTCGTTTCAAGCAAGTCAAAAAAACAGCTGAGTCTGCTTAAGCAAGCGCTCAAGAAAGCCGACAACCTGGTTCTCGCGACTGACCCCGACCGTGAAGGGGAAGCGATTGCCTGGCATCTGCTGGAAGCCCTCGGCGTTGACGAAAAAGGTGATTCTCCTCGTGTCAGCCGAGTCGTCTTTCACGAAATCACCAAGGACGCCGTCAATGAAGCGATGGCCAATCCGCGACAGATTTCGACGGAGATGGTCGACGCCCAGCAGGCCCGACGCATTCTCGACTACCTGGTCGGTTTCAATCTTTCACCAGTGCTCTGGCGCAAGATTCCTGGCAGTCGCTCGGCAGGCCGCGTCCAATCAGTCGCCCTGCGCCTGATCTGCGAACGAGAGACAGAAATCGAAGCCTTCAATGCCAAGGAGTACTGGACCATTGAAGCAACTATGGCCAATGCCGAAAAAACCATATTCGCGGCAAGGCTACACTCTATCGACGGACAAAAGGTTGCTTCCAACGCCAAGCAACTTGAGACCAGCACTCATCAGGTGATTGCTGACCAGAAAGCCGCCGAGCAACTTGTCGACGAGATCAAAACTTTACCAGTACAGGTCTCGGCCGTCAGTCGCACGGAGAAAAAACGCCGTCCAGCGGCACCATTTACCACGAGCACCCTGCAGCAGGAGGCCAACCGTAAACTTGGCTTCTCGGCACGCAAAACCATGTCACTGGCACAAAGGCTCTACGAGGGTGTCGACACTGGCGATGGCCTCGTTGGTCTGATCACCTACATGCGTACAGACTCGGTCACCCTCTCCAATGTTGCCATAGAAGAAGCCCGGCAAGTCATTGAGGACCGCTTCGGCAAAGAATACATTCCAGCCAAACCCCGTACCTACAAAAGTAAGGCGAAGAATGCTCAGGAAGCCCACGAAGCGATTCGCCCCAGCGGCCTGGTTCGCCATCCGGATGCGCTCAAAACCTTTCTGGACAATGACGAACTGCGCCTCTACAAACTGATCTGGGAACGTACAATCGCATCACAAATGGCTGACGCCAAACTCGACGCAACCACGATTGACATGCTTGCCGGAGAGAAATTTCAGTTCCGCGCTTCCGGACAGGTGGTCCGCTTCCCTGGTTTCATGAAGGTCTACATTGAAGGCAAGGACACGGAGAGCGAAGAAGTTGAAGGCCTTCTGCCCAGCCTGGAAGAAAAAGAAGCTCTCACTTTTGACCAGTTGCAAGGTGAAGAGCATACGACCCAGCCGCCGCCACGTTACACGGAAGCTTCTCTGGTTAAAATTCTGGAAGAAAACGGCATCGGTCGGCCATCGACCTACGCCGCCACCATGAACACCCTGGTGGAACGCAAGTATGTGCTATTGACCAAGCGAACCTTCTTCCCGCAGGATCTCGGTCGTGAAGTTATCCGCTTCCTGTTGCAATGCTTCAACAAGTACGTCGACTATCAGTTCACGGCCAACATGGAAGATGATCTTGATGCCATTTCCCTTGGCAAGGGCGAATGGAAGTCCTTCTTGAAAGACTTCTGGGTACCGTTCAAAAAAGAGGTCGAAATTGTCAAAGAGGTCAGGTTCGTCGGTGAACCTCTCGACGAAAAATGCCCTGAATGCCAGCAGCAGCTGACCAAGAAATATGGCCGAAACGGCTATTTCATCGCCTGCGATGGCTATCCGGAATGCAAATACACGCGCCCGGTCAACGGCGAGCGCAATCAGGAAACCATTCTTTCAGACGAGAAGTGCGAAAAGTGCGGTGCATTCATGCAGTTCAAGGAAGGGCGTTACGGCAAATACCTGGCCTGTTCAGCCTACCCGGAGTGCAAGAACAATCAACCGCTGATCAAGCCGAAATCGCTCGACATCGATTGCCCGAGCTGTAAAGAAGGCGAGATCATGGAAAAGAAGAGCCGCTACGGCAAAATCTTCTACTCCTGCAATCGCTATCCGAAATGCAAATACGCTCTCTGGGACCAGCCTTTTGAAGAGCCTTGCCCCAAGTGTGCTTTCCCGCTCACGGTCGAGAAGACCACCAAGCGCAACGGTACTGTGCGCAAGTGCCCCCAGGAAGAGTGTGACTATTCAATAACTCTTATTGAACCAGAGCAAAAGCCTGCGGCAAAGAAAGCCCCTGCAAAAAAGGCTACAGCCAAGAAGACCACGGCCAAAAAAGCTCCAGCAAAAAAAGCGTCGACCAAGAAGGCTCCGGTGAAAAAAACGACCGCAAAGAAAACCGCCCAAAAAGAAGCCTGAAGCAAACTTTAAAATAAATATGATAGAGGAGGCCGGGCTTACAGCTCGGCCTTTTCTGCCTTTACACGGAAAACTGTCATGACTCCTATTACCATCATCGGTGCCGGTCTTGCTGGCTGTGAAGCCGCCTGGCAAATTGCCCAACAGAACATCCCGGTCGAACTTTTCGAGATGCGCCCGCAGCGCATGACCCCAGCCCACCAGAGCGACCGTCTCAGCGAACTGGTCTGCTCCAACAGCCTGCGCGGCACCGGCATGCATAATGCGGTCGGTCTTTTAAAAGAAGAATTACGCCGTTGCAACAGCCTCTTTATCACCACAGCAGATGCCCATGCTGTTCCAGCCGGAGGAGCCTTGGCTGTTGATCGGGAAGGCTTTGCCGAGCAGATGACCAAGCGGATTGAGGAGCACCCGCTCATCACCCTGCATCGGCAGGAGATTACCGAGATCCCCGAAGACCGATTGGTCATTATTGCCAGCGGTCCGCTGACCTCCGACGCCCTGGCTGAAAAGGTTGCCGCATTGACTGGCCAGGATCACCTTTACTTCTATGATGCCATAGCGCCGATCGTAGAAGCCGACTCGATTGATCGCGAACAGGTCTACGCAGCATCGCGCTACGACCGCGGTGGCGCAGACTACCTTAACTGTCCCTTTGACAAGGAGCAGTACCTCGCCTTTGTCGAGAACCTTTGTAAAGGCGACAAGGTCGTGCCGCACGATTTTGAAAAAGTCGTACATTTCGAAGGCTGCATGCCGATTGAAGTCCTCGCTGAACGCGGTGAGATGACTCTGGCTTTCGGCCCGATGAAGCCGGTTGGTCTGCGCGATCCACGCACCGGACGCGACCCTTTTGCCGTTATTCAGTTACGCCAGGACGACAAACACGCTAATCTTTACAACCTGGTCGGTTTTCAAACCAAGCTGACTTATCCAGAACAGGAGCGGGTCTTCCGCACTATTCCTGGACTGGAGAACATCAAATTTGCCCGTTTGGGCAGCATGCATCGCAACACCTTCATCAACTCACCAGCGTGTCTGACCGAAAGGCTACAACTTAAAACAGCACCGAATATCTTCTTTGCCGGACAGATTACCGGCGTCGAGGGCTATGTCGAATCTGCTGCCAGCGGTTTTCTGGCTGGTCTGTCTGCCGCAGCCTATCATCAGGAGAAGAGTTTCCAGACACCACCACTGACGACTGCGCTGGGTGCTTTGCTCAATTACCCCGTCTCGGCATCACCTGAAAACTTCCAGCCTATGAATATCACTTACGGCCTGTTCCCGGATCTTGAAAAACGCATTCGCAAACGCCGGGACCGGCGACAGGCACTTGCCGACCGCGCCCTGACGGATCTCGAGAAGTGGCGCAACGACCTGATGACATAAGACCCGGGGATTGCCTGAAAACTGAATACCTGCTAATGTCAGTCGTTGACACCCAAGAGCATCAGGCAAGCACCGCAGGTAGCGATTCTTCCATTCCACAGAGGGGGGGGGCAAACGATGGCATTAACAGGCACATCCATCAAACTTGTCGACCCACGTGACCTGCTTGAAATGTTGCGCCATCACCCGCTTACGGCTCCTTTCTCTCTGGCCCTCTATTCTGAGCAACATGGCCGTAAGGGCCTTCTGGAGACAATTCATACTGTCTGCTCCCCCATGGCAGGAGACAACCTTTGTACCCAGGCATGTTATCGGGGCTGGGAAGAGAGCGTTTCTCAAGCTCTGCTGGCCAACCAACCGGTCGTCCATGCCTGTACACAAGGGTTCCTCTGTTTTGTAATCCCTCTGCCGGAAAGCAAAAACTTACCAGACTGCCTGATTGGTGGCGGCGTCTTTGAAAGAGACACAACGATCAGCCGGGTCATAGAGGACACTGAGCGGTCAACAAGTGACGTTTTGACGATTGAGTCTGCACAGCGCCCTCAGCTGATCAGCAGGTCTGAAGCGGAAACTGTCGCTGAAGAGATCTTCCGGGCACTACCACGCCTGTTCGACCAGCAAGTCCATACTCTCAGCCTGACCCGCACCACACAGCGGCTTGAAGCGGTTCAAAAACTGACTCGCGAGCTTACCGACTGTGAAGAGAGCGAGCAGGCGGTAGCCGTCGTCAGAGAAGCACTGGTGGTGCTTTTCAACCTGCCCAAGGTGCTGATTGTCCTGCAACAACCAGGGCACTCAATGACAGTCCATTCGACTCTAGGACTTGATCCGGAGACTTTCCAGCTTAACCAGAAGCATCTGGCTGAGTATTTCGCCAAATCCTCCGGCCATCCGGAAGTTCTGTCAGGAGAAAAGTTGACGGCTTTCCTCCCCGGCCTTGAGACCCGCTCAGCCTACCTCTTCCCCTTAGGTGATCATGACAGGCAGCTTGGAGCCATAGCGATTCTGGACGTTGACCTGCACAGTCGCGATCAGGCCCTGATTGAATTGCTGATCAATTGTCTGGCGACTCGCCTGGAAAATCTAAAAACTGCGGAAGGACATCAACTGGAGCGACAATTTTCTTCCCGTCTGGTCACCATGATCAGCGCCCTGGCCCTGGTCGATAACCGTCAGGAACTCTATCAACAAATCCTTGAGATGTCTGCCGAGCTACTGACTGCAACCAGCGGCTCACTCATGCTGCTCAATGAAACCAACGGCACGTTAAAGATAGAAGCCGCCAAAGGCATGACCTCTTCCCTGGCAAAAACCATGTCGGTTCCCTTTGGCGAAGGCATCGCTGGCCGGGTAGCCAAGAGCGGCTTTCCCATGCTGGTCAACGATATTGAGCGCGACAAGCGGGTCGCCGCCAAAAACCGGCCACGCTTTAAAACCAAATCATTCCTCAGCCTGCCTCTCGAAGTCGAGGACCGTCTGATTGGCGTTCTCAACCTGGCTGACAAAAAGAGTGGCACCAACTTTACCGAGGCAGATCTCAACCTGATTCAATCTTTCACCAATCATGCGGTGTTGATGATTGACCGGGCTGCGACCCTTGAAAAAGCGGGCATGTTCGAAAAGCTCGCGATCACCGATCCGTTGACAGGTCTATATAATCGGCGTTTTCTGGAAGATCGTCTACAAGAGGAATTCAGCCGTAGCGAGCGCCAGCAACAGAGTTTCTGCATCATCCTGGCCGATCTGGACAGCTTCAAAATTTACAACGACATCTGCGGCCACCTCGCTGGTGATAATGCCCTGCGCAAAACGGCCGATCTGCTGCATCGTTCGGCACGTGAGATGGATGTTGTCACTCGTTATGGCGGAGAGGAATTCTGTCTGATCCTGCCTGGCACCACTAAAAAAGAGTCGCTTTTTGTCGGCGAGCGCATTCGTCGTGCCATCGAGCACGAAAGCTTTCCCGGCGAAAGTCATCTGCCTCTCGGTCGTCTGACCATCAGCATTGGTGTTGCGACCTTCCCCACTGATGGCGTGACTGCGAATGAATTGATCCATGCCGCCGACCTTGCCCTCTATAGCGCCAAAGGCCAAGGCCGCAACCGTCTGGTCCTTTATGAACCCTCGATGGAAGGACAGGCTCTCCTCTCGCACCAAGAGTAACCTCAAACGGAACCCTTACATGTCAGACGATTTTCAAGATATAGTCCTCGCTTCGGCATCTCCCCGTCGGCGCGAGCTTCTCAGTCAGGTTGGTATCAACTTCCAGATTGTCCCCAGTCATGTTGATGAAATCGTGCTTGCGGACGAAACGCCGGAAGCACACGTGGTACGTCTCAGTTGCGACAAAGCCATGGAGGTTGCTAACCGGCCAGAGCAGACCGGACGCTGGTTTATCGGCAGCGACACGGTCGTGGTACGCGACGATGTAATTCTTGGCAAACCGGCTGATGCTACGGAAGCGACAGCAATGCTTACCAGTCTTTCCGGGCGCAGCCACCGTGTCATCTCCGGCTACGCACTTTATGATCGAAAGAGCGACCGCACCCTCAGTGCCGCCGTCACCACCAGAGTCTTTTTCAAGGATTTGACAAGCCGGGAAATCGAAGGTTACATTGCCACAGGAGAGCCCTTTGACAAGGCAGGCTCCTACGCCATTCAGGGCATCGGCTGCTTTATGATACCCAAAATTGAGGGCAGCTATACCAATGTCGTCGGCTTGCCGCTTTGCGAAGTGATTTCTGCCCTGGAAGAATTGGGCGCGATTAAACTATTTGGAAATTGAATGAATATCTCTGCCAACATCACCCAGATCCAGGAACGCATTGCCGCTGTATGTCAAAGCTGTGGCCGTAACCCCGACGAAGTACGCCTGGTAGCGGTCTCCAAGAAGAAACCAGCGGCAGATATTGAAGCCGCGGTTGCCGCCGGCCAGACCCTTCTCGGTGAAAGTTATGTGCAGGAATGTGTTGCCAAGATAGATGAGGTCAAGACCGCCGCAGAATGGCACTTCATCGGCGCACTGCAGAGCAACAAGGTCAAATACCTGCGCGGCAAGGTCGCCATGATTCATTCCGTCGACCGTCTCTCCCTCGCCAAAGAAATCGACCGCCAATGGGGGAAAGATGACGCCTGCATCGACATTCTGATCCAGGTCAACCTCGGCGAAGAAGAGAGTAAGTCGGGGACCACGGCCAGCGACCTGATCGCTCTGGTCAATCAGGTCGCCCAGCTGCAACATGTCCATATCAAGGGGCTGATGGCCCTGCCACCATGGCAAGAAGATGCCGAGGCAGTGCGCCCCTATTTCCGGCAACTACGGGAACTGGCCGAGCAGATTGACCGATTTAAGCTACCGAACGTCACCATGCAGGAGCTCTCCATGGGTATGAGTCACGATTATGAAGTGGCCATCGAAGAAGGCTCCACCATGGTACGGGTCGGCACGGCAATCTTTGGGGCAAGATGAGACGAAGGGATTTTTATGTCTATTGACGCTTTTCTATTCGATCTCGACGGCACTCTGGTCGATTCCATCCCCGACCTGACCAGAGCCATTAACCTGCTCCGGGAAGAACTCGATCTACCTGCGGTAACCAGTGATCAGGTTCGTACCTACGTGGGCGATGGTGTCGGTTTGCTGCTGCAACGGGCTCTACCAGATGAGCATGTTAACCCGGCCCGCCGCAAACGTTTCATGGAGATCTACACCGAGCATTTGACTGACGAGACTGTAATTTACCCGGGGATTCTGGAATTTCTTGATATACACCGCGACAAACCGATGGCGGTGGTCACCAATAAACCCCAGCACCTTGCCGACATCATCGTCAACCGCCTTAGTATGGCACCGTTCTTTCGCCACGTCATCGGTGCCGAGCTCGCCCTGCAAAGAAAACCGCATCCGGACATGGTTCACCACGCCCTCAAACTGCTTGACTGTGATCCCGAGCGCACGGTTTTGCTCGGCGATCATCACGTTGATCTGCGCGCTGCTCGTGCCGCCAACATCAAATCCTGTTTCTGTGCCTGGGGGCTTGGCCACGATGATGGCCTGCAAGCTGACTTTCAGGCCGTAGCCCCCGCTGAGTTAGCAGACCTCTTTCCCGAGGCCGATCAGCCTTGAGCAATGTCCGACTAACCCAGAAGGACGTTGCTCTCTTTTTCTTCCCGCTCCTGCTCAACGTTCAGTTGATGAGTGTTTCCCATTCGATCATCAACGCCGGTTTGGCCCGTCTGGACGATGCCGTGGTGGTTCTGGCTGGCTTCTCCGTGGCCATGGTCCTGCACCTTTTTGTCGCCTCACCGTCTTATCAGAATCATACGATTACCATTGCCATGGTGCGTGGCCGCAAATCTCTGCTCAGCATGACCCTGTTTGTGTTTCTGATTGCCACCTGGGTCTCAATTCTGCTCGCCCTGCTCGCCTTCAGCCCGGTCGGCAGCTTTATTCTCGACCGCATGCTCGGAGTCTCACCGGAGGTTGCCAGAGGCGCCCGGGAGTCTCTGCAGTTACTGGTCTTCCTGCCCTTTATGACCGGACTGCGCGGCCTCTTTCAAGGGTTGGTCATACGTGCTCGTCGCACCAGTCTGGTCTCCTTTGCGACAGCGATCCGCATCGCCATGCTCTTTGCTTACCTCTGGCTGGGCCAGCTATGGTTTGCAGGCACTCAGGTTGCCGCCTTTGCCCTGCTCGGCTGTGTCGGCACAGAAACCCTGGTTATGGCCTTCTTTGCCTGGCGGATTAAGTTGCCTGTGGCAGATGACAACGAAAAAAGCTTCACCGAAATCCTGCGCTACGGCTTACCGCTGGCCTATTCCTCCGGCATGCAGCAGACCGTACCTTTGCTGATCAACGCCATCATCAGCCGATTGCCTGACGGTACTCTGGCTCTGGCAGCTTTTGGTGTCGTGCGCGGCTTCCTCTTCCTCCTGGCCGGGCCAATGCGTAACATGCAACAAGCCTATCTGACACTGGTCCACCAGGAAACAGACAGCGCTGTCCTGCTGCGTTTTCTCTTCAAGGTCAGCTTCGGTATGGCCCTGACCATGCTGTTAATCGCCTGGCCACTGAACGGACCGGTTCTCGGCACCATCATGGGGCTTGATACGGCGATGCGTTACTACATCGCCTGGCCACTAACAGCTTGTGCGCTCTTCCCGCTCCTTTACGGTTTCAGTAATCTGCTGCGCGGCTGGTTTGCTGGAGCACACCTCACCACCAGGCTCGGTCGCTCCACCGGTTACAAAGCGCTGCTGATGGTTGCTCTCTGGCCAGTCATCCTTACCCGGCCATTGCCCTTACCCGGCATTGCCGTCGCTATTTGTCTGCTGCTTGTAGCAGAGCTTTGTGAAGCAGGCTACCTTTACCGCCAACGCAAGCAATTGCTGGAGAGCCATGGCCTTGTGCCACTCGGAGTTAACAAAGTAGAATAGAGGAATGAAAGCACGTGACCAGAAACATCCCTGCCACGACTGCCAGCATTGCCAATGGTGCTCTGATGATCGCTGTCGACTCTGTTTGAAGTCTGGAACCGATTGTCGGAAGAAGCTTTCAATTGCCGAGCAGATTGCCCTTTTCGAACAGCTCAACAAAAACTAGCAGCCAGTTCATTGAGCCTGTTCATTGATGGGCCGACAGGCTGTCAGGAGACCCTTATCATGTTGAAGCGCGTCCTTTTCCTTTGCACCGGCAATTCCTGTCGCAGCCAGATGGCCGACGGCATCATTAACCACGATTTCGCCGGACAAATTGAAGCCGTTTCTGCCGGGACCGATCCGCACGGTCTCAATCCCCAAGCCGTTCAGGTCATGGCTGAAATCGGCATCGACATCAGCAACAACTCCTCGGACCACATCAGCCTTTACGATGGAGAAGATTTTCATTGGGTCATCACCCTCTGCGATGACGCCGACAAAAAATGCCCCACAGTCTTTGGTGGGACCGTTCGGGCACATGTCCCATTTGCGGATCCGCCGCGTGCAACTGGGACTACAGAAGAAATCATGACGGTCTACCGACAGGTTCGCGACCAGATTAGAGATCAGCTTGGTGAGTTCTTTCGCCAGCAGTTACAGAGGGATTGAGAGATTGGATGCCGAAGAACAGGCTCTGTTGCGTTCTGTGTTGATAGAGAATGTTTTATAGATTT
>DAOWJU010000116.1 GCA_030640215.1 Desulfuromonadales bacterium | reverse complement strand
TAACTTTAAAGCGGATTTAGATGATTGTTCACGGAACCGGTTTACTGGGTGCCTGGCAGACAATCAATGAACGGAGTGCTAATGGTAGACCAAATAGGAGGAATGTGATGAGTAAAGCCATTCGTTTATATGAGACAGGTGGGCCCGAGGTGATGCGTTGGGAAGAGGTCGAGATCGGCTCGCCGGGGCCGGGAGAAGTTCATCTACGCCAGAGTGCGGTCGGTCTGAACTTCATCGATATCTATCACCGCACCGGGCTTTATCCTTTGGGCGATTTGCCGGCAACGCCAGGTATGGAAGGTGCGGGGGTTGTCGTTGCCATCGGTGAAGATGTTGATGACCTGTCGCCGGGTGATCGGGTCGCTTATGCCGGTCTGCCACCTGGCGCCTATGCTGAAGAGCGACTGATCCCGGCGCATCGTCTGGTTCGTTTGCCCGATGCAATCAGCGATCAACAGGCTGCCGGAATGATGCTGCAGGGTATGACTGTGCAGTACCTGTTGCGCAGCACTTTTCACGTCAAGCCGGGAGATACCATCCTTTTTCATGCGGCAGCCGGTGGTGTCGGTTTGATTGCCTGCCAGTGGGCCAAGTCACTCGGTGCGACTGTGATAGGTACGGTTGGCAGCCCGGAAAAGGCGGAACTCGCCAAGGCCCACGGTTGTGATTTCCCGCTGCTCTACCGGGAGGAAGACTGGGTAGCCAGGGTTCGGGAGCTTACTGATGGTGAAGGTGTGCCAGTGGTCTATGACTCGATTGGTGGGGATACATTTATGAAATCGCTCGATTGTCTGCGGCCTTTGGGTCTGCTGGCCAGCTTCGGCCAGGCTTCCGGGCCGGTGGCTGCTTTCGATCCAGGGGTGCTGGCGGCCAAAGGTTCACTTTTCCTGACCCGGCCGACCTTGATGACTTACACGGCTGAGCGCGATGACCTGTTAGCCAGCGCTGCGGATCTGTTTGCTGTTGTCGAGTCTGGTGATGTGAAAATCGAAGTCAATCAAAGCTATCAACTCTGTGATGCTGCCCAGGCTCATCGGGATCTCGAAGCAAGGAAGACCACAGGTTCGACGGTCTTTACCGTTTAGTGCTGAAAGGGATGAACTGCAGAAAAAAGGGGGCGCGAAATGAATTCCGCGCCCCCTGAGTTATTTTGTTGTCCTTTGCCTGAGACCTGTCGATTAACAATCGGCCTGATGCCTGGCAACCTCCTCGTCACTTAAAACCGGTTGCTTTTGCAGACGTTTATAATAAAAATTCTGTCCGTAGAGAACTGCTGCCGGATTATGTCCGGTGACGCGGTCCTTAACCACCAGTGTCGTAACCGGTGCCTCTGAGTATTTATTGAAGAGCATGTCGTGGCCGACGCACAGGCCCATAATGATGTTCATCTCCATGCCCTCGGCGTTCAGAATACGGGCCTGGGCGATCGGATTGCAGGCCGGTTCAAAGGTCCCCGGTCTGACCTTGTCCTCTTCTTTCAGGTTAAGCTCCAGTTTGTCAATGCTGCCAGCCTTGCAGCAGGCGGAAAAGGGCTCCATCCCCTGGGCACGGAGAATGTCACTCAAGCGATTGCATTCGTCGAGCAGGCCGATGCAGGTCGCAATCCCTATCTTTTTGTAACCCATCAGTTTTGCCAGTGCGAGCGTATCTTCGATCCGGGTCCAGCGTGCGTTGACGGCATCGGAACCAGGGATCGGCTGGTAGCAAAGTCCCTCTACCTTGGCGGCGACTCGCGCCAGACGCGCATCAGAATCGTCTCCCTGGTACTGACGGAAGGAGGCGTCAATCATCTCTGCATGGGGTTCAGATGGGCAGTAGGCGGGTTTGTTTGGTTTGCTCTCTGGATCGCTCCAGCAATTGGTGGTGCCCTGTTTTTGCCAGATCGTGCTGCAACTGGAACAGGAGTGCTCTTTTTTAGTTGGTTTTGATTGCGACATTGTTTCCTCCATGGTTTCGATTGATCCCCGGAGGATACTCTTTAGTCGTACCTCTGTCTAGAATTCGCTGTCAGACACTGTTATAGGTGAAGAAAATAGTTCCGCCAGCATCCTGGATCCCTTCCGCCCAGACTTGTCCACCGTGTCTGTGGATAGTCCGTCTGGCGCTTGCCAGCCTGATGGAATCTTTGGGCAACTCTGAGTCCTGTAAGTTGTCCCGAAATGTATCGAAGAGGCGTTTTGCTTGCGCCTCGCTGAAGCCTGTACCGTTGTCACGGACAAAAAAGACTTTCTGGTTGTTTCTGTGAAACATGCCGAACTCGATTTTCCCCTGGCGAGATTGTGGGATGAAGCCAATGGCATTGCTGAACAGACTGTAAATGACATGACGAAGCATTTTGGGGTCGCACCAGGCTGTGATCCATGGCTGAATCTTGAATTCAATCAGCCGTTCAGGATGCTTGTTCTTTAACTCGTCGACAATGTCGAGAGCCAGTTCGTCGAGCTTGACCTGCTCACGACGTGGCTCGCCGAAAGAGAGCTCCGTAAGTGTCAGAGTAATCTCAAGTTGTTCGTTCAGCCTGTCGCTGGTATTGCAGATGTTTTCCACGAAGAATTGAGTTTTTTCGTCAAGATCATGGCTACACTGGGATTTGAGTAACTCAACGGAAGTCGCCAGTTCCGTTGCCGTGTTGCGTAACTGGCGCAATATATCGTCATGAAACTCCTCGAAATCGTGCTTGGCCAGGCCAAGATCCATGTTGCTCTGCCTGAGAGTCCCCTCCTTCTGGGCCGTATTGGCCAGGTAATGCATGCCGAGGTAAATTGCTGCCAGGATGAAAACGCTGTAAAGAATGCGGATGGCCAGTTCGTGATGCGTAGGCGAGAAGAGTTGTTCCTGTATGCTGCCCTCGTTGAAGAGAACGGCATCGAGAACCGCATCTGCTACAGTGGCAAAGGGGATCAGAAGTAATCCCCATAAGAAGAGGCGAAAAGAGGATTTTTGTGAAAGGTTCTTAGGCAAAGCGATCTTGACTCCCTGCGAAATTGATATAGTTTAATCATGATGCGCTAATACTGCAAGCAGGAATTCTTGGTGCTGAGGAAAGAACGGTTGGCGGGGTTCAATAAAAAATGCGGGTGCATTATATTTAATGCGCCCGCATCCTTATGAGAAGCGATAGATAAATCTTGAAAATATCAGGCGGCAACACGCCGTTCCGGACCATAATACCCGACCTTCTGATCCGGATAACGAATCGGGTCCTTGCCAACTGTCGCCCAGCCAGAAGAACGGCGGAAGCGTTTCACCAGTTCACGATTCAGGAGCAGCTTCAGCCCTTTAGGAACCACTCTGCAACAAGTACCGTCTATTAATTCTACCTGAATCGTCATGATTGCTACCAAGCCTTTCTAGTCGTTATGCTTTTTTCTGGACACCTTAATCGTAAACTATAACAGGTCATTCACAATTATCTCTAAAATTGCAGAAAAAAGAGAATAATTACATTATTTGCCGCCAAAAGCCCCTCTGAGAGAGGGGGGGAAGCAAGATAGATTTGAATTAGATGATTTTGTTGAGGGGATATTCAACAATACCCTCTGCTCCTTGGCTCATCAGCTCGGGAACAATCTTGCGAACCTCTGACTCCGGCATGATTGTCTCAATGGAGACCCAGTCCGATTGGTAAAGGTGAGCTATGGTCGGGCGATTAAGGCTTGGCAGAAGCTTGATGATTTCTTCAATCTTCTCTCCTGGCGCATTCATCTTCAGGCCGACCATGCCTTCAGCTCGCAGAGCCGATTTCAGCATCGTGTAGATGCGTTCGATCTTGGCTCTTTTCCATGGATCTGCCCAGGCGTCTTTGTTGGCGATCAAGACGGGAACTGATTCCATCAGTTCACAGACGATGCGCAGATTATTGGCCTTGATTGTTGAACCGGTTTCGGTGACTTCGACAATAGCATCACACAGGCCTTTAAGGATTTTGGCTTCAGTCGCTCCCCAGGAGAATTCTACCTCGACCGGGATGTTGCGCTCAGCAAAGAAACGTTGGGTGAAACCGACCAACTCTGTCGAGATGGTGGCGCCAGCAAGATCCTCTGGTTTTTCGACTTTGGAGTCTGGCCCGACCACCAGGACCCAGCGTACTGGCCGCCGTGAAACTTTGGAATAGACCATTTCACCGACTTCGACGACATCGGAATCATTTTCTCTGACCCAGTCACGACCAGCGATGCCTACGTCAAGTTTGCCGCGTTCCAGAATCTTGGCCATTTCCTGAGGGCGTACCAGGCTACACTTCAGCTCATCATCATCGCTGGTAGGGAAATAGCTGCGCGAAGAGGTCTTGATCTTCCAGCCGGCTTTTGCCATGAGCTCTACGGTTGCATCTTCCAGGCTTCCTTTCGGGAGGCCGAACTTCAATTCGTTTGCCATTTTTAAACCTCAATAAATGCCAGGAGTTACTTCTTCTTGTAAACTTCAGCAGGATCAAAGAGAGGGTTGGAGTGCTCCACCCACTGGTCGTCTTCCCAGCGGACATAGAAGCAGCTGCGGTTGCCAGTGTGGCACGCCGCCGGACCATTCTGTTTGACCTTGATCACCACAGTGTCCGCATCACAGTCCGTCAGAATTTCGACGACATCCTGAGTGTTGCCGGACTCTTCGCCCTTCATCCAGTACTTGTTGCGGGTGCGGCTGAAAAACCAGGTCTTGCCGTCACGTATGGTGTTGGCGAGAGTTTTCTCGTCCATGAAAGCAACCATCAGAACTTCACCATTCTCATGGTCCTGGATAATGGCGGGAATCAAGCCGCCCATCTTTTCAAAATTAATCTGAGTCACAATATTATTCCTCGTCGTAGCCTGTCGGACAATCAGGGCTGAAGCGAAAATTTGCAGCCAGTCTTCGATAGTCCGATAGGCTGCTAGGTAAATTTAAGCCATTTATTACCTGCTCGTTGGCGTAGTGTCAACCGTTTGGGGTGTTGTTGCCTCACAGAAAGAAGATATGTTGAGGGAATGATGATTGTGCTCGCGGTTAAAGGGCAGGGTTACTACAAAGCTATTCAGTTATGACAAACTGACCATTGGTGATATGGGCAAGATGGAGGAGAGGGTGCTTCAAATCGCCGTAACGATCAAGGGACAAATCGGACTGTAGCCCTTTGAAGTTCTTAACCTTCAACAGCTCTTCACGGATAGCCTGTGGATCCGTAGTTTTTTCAAGAACGGCCAGGATCATGCGGGTTGCATCGTAAGCGTGCAGGGCCGGGAAATTTGGCGAAGAGCGAAATCTTTCCTGATAGGCTTCAACGAAACGTTGCATCGTTGGTGACGGATTTTGCAGGTTGGCGCTTTGGATGATGTGCAGCCCTTCCACACTTTTGCCGCCGAATTGAATCAAGTCGTCCGAATAAGACCAGCCGGTTGCATAGCGCGGCAGCCCGTTACCAAGTTTAGCCAGTTGCTGGCAGATCATGGCGGTATCGACAGCATTGGCCAGGATCAGAATGCCTTGTGGCTTAGCCTCTATTACTTCAGTGGCCAGGTCGAGGAAGAGGGTGTCTGAACGAAGGTCGAAGGGAACTTTGGCAACCAATGAGCCACCGCTCTGCTCCAGAACCTCCTGAAAATGACGCACCCAGTCTTCGGTGTAAGCGCTATTGCCAAGGTCGTAGATGGCTGCAATCTGGCTGATGTCTTCTTGCGATGATAATGCCCCGGCAAGCAGTGCCGCTGCCTGGGCGTTGGTGTAATAGACCCTGAAGAAGTAATCGTCGAGACCATTCAGCTTGTTGGTACTGACTGTTGGGCTGACCATCGGAATCCTGGCTCGGTTGATTTCTGGAACAACGGTGACGGCGGTCTGGCTGGTCATCGGTCCAATGATCGCTGAGACCTTGCTCTCCACCAGGGAGCGGACAGCGTTAAGGGCTGTCGCTTTGTGCATGTGTGTATCCTGGACAAGAGCTTCCACTTTGCGATTGTTGATGCCGCCACGAGCATTGATCTCTTCTATGGCGAGCAGAAAGCCGTCACGTCCACTCGTGCTGAGTCCTGCAGCACGAGTCGTCAGTTCGCCGAGAAAGCCGATCCGTATCGGTTCTGGTTCTTTGCATCCTGACGGCAGCAAGAAGCCGCTCATCAAAACTATAGTGATCATCAAACGATGCATTTAGACCTCACAAAGGCACTTTGAAAATGTATCATTACAAAAGGCTTTTGACAATAACTAGGCTTAATTAACTGTTGTTTATTGAGACTCGCGGCTTAATTTGTCACACAGGAGGGTCACAGTTCGTTTCTTATAGAGGATTGCAAGGGAGATTGATCAGTCCATCATGATGTAGATAAAGATAAGTGGGAAGAGAGTCAGGTTGACACCGACCAGGGCGTTTAAGGCCATGCGCAGAATCGTGGGGGCTTTGTTCGGAATAATTTCCTCCCCGGTTTGCAGATCTACAAAGCCGACCGGGATTGGAAATCCGCAGTAAAGGAGCGATTTTCCGCCCTGGTAAAGGTGGGTCGTCAGCTTGAAGCCGATGAAGAATCCACATAGAATGCTGCCAACCGAGAGGAAGAGCAGTGGTCCTCTGAAAGCGTGATCGCTATACAGAATCTGGTAAAGACCGGTCATGTTGAAGTAGGAGACAATCAGGGCGTTGAAAAGTGTTATCCAGCGAGCAGCCGTCCAAATTGTGTATGTGCGTGGCCAGTTGGAACTTCGCCTGCGCCGCAGCTTTTGAGTAATTTCCTCGCGGGACAGGCCGCGCTCCTGTAGCACCCAGTAGATCGATTCTTCATCGATCTCTTCGTTGTCTGCCAGTAGGTCGAGCAGGTAGCCGGAGGGCAGATCACGCAGGTGCTCAAGGTATTTCGGATCAGCGATGTTCATAGTTGCTCAGCAGACTCGCGGCGGGACGGCACAGCTGTTGTCAGGGGTAAAGTCGGTCAGATGCTCGATAAGTGCAGCACAGCATTCCTGCCGTGCTCTTTCTGTATAAGACTGTGCAGGAAACAGTCCCCAAATAGGGTTCGGCCAGGCCTGGTCTGTCTGGTAGCGGACGATATGATGGATGTGCAGCTGCGGGACCATGTTGCCCAGAGCGGCAATGTTCAATTTGTCGGCCTGAAAAATTTTGCTAAGGATTTGCGATAGCTGCGATGATTCCTTGAGGAGTTGCTGCTGGTCGCGTTGTTCAAGCTCAAAGATCTCCCTCATCTTGGTACGGCGCGGTACCAGAATAAACCAGGGGTAGTTGGCGTCGTTCATCAAGAGCAGGCGACAGAGCGGAAAGTCGCCGACAACCAATGTGTCTTGTGCCAGGCGTGGGTGGAGTTCAAACATCTCTTCCTCCATATCTTAATCGGTTAGTTTTGTATTCGGGCTGACACCTGATGGGAAGCAGCAGGCGATGGTCAATATAACCTTTTCTACCATTTAGCCTAAAGATTAATTGCTGTCTATGTCAATAATTTCTGACAGCTAAGAGTCTTAAGGCTTGCTCGTAATTTATGAGTAAAATATCGCCCGCCGCCACTTCCTCAGCGCATTGATCAAGTAGATGCACGAACTATTGCGCAGATCATCCGGGGTCAGCACCTGCTCGGTCAGAATGTTGCGATGCAGCAGATATTGCCGATAGGTTCCCGGTAAAAGACCGGCGTCCAGCGGCGGAGTTAGTAACTTTCCTGCTGTTTCAACCACCAGATTTGCCGTACAACACTCAGTGACTTCTCCTCGTTCGTTCCAGAGCACAACTTCATCGACGTCATTTGCTTCGGCAAGGCAGTGATCATAGAGCTGCCTTTGTGTGGTTTTATGGTAGAGCAGAATGTTCTTCGAATCGATGGGCTGCTTTGCCAGGCAGAGCTTCAATGCTGATGAGACGGTGGGAGTAATTGTCTCGGCCGTTCCTTGCAAACGGCCATCGTTGTGAAGTAATAGCCGAACTCGCTGCGGCTCGCTTGGAAAGCTTCTGGCCAGGCTGTGCAGGTAATCAATCACTCGTTCAACAGCGCAGGTAAAGTCGAAGTACTCCGCTGAGGCCTGCAGCCGGGACAGGTGCTCCGGCAACAGGAAATAGCCTTTGCCAGGTGTCCAGCGCAGGGTTTCGATCAGGGCGAAGTCTCTTCTCGGTTGCTTGAGTACGGCTGCTTTGTCGAGGCACTCTTGATACTCTTCGGCACTCTTCGAATCCCAGGTGATACCGGCGCCAACGCCATAGATGGCTCGTCCCTGCTGTCTATCAACCAATGCAGTGCGGATGGCGACATTGAAATGTGCCTGTCGGTTCGGTGCGATCCAACCAAAAGTGCCGGTGTAAATATTTCGCGGGTCTGCTTCGGTGGTGGTGATGATCTGCATGGTCTGCACCTTGGGGGCACCGGTGATCGAAGCACAGGGAAAGAGCGCTTGAAAGATCTCCGCCAGAGAGGCTTTGCTGCGCGCGGTGGCCGTCGAGGTTAACTGCCAGACCGTGGGATATTTTTCCAGCGCGCAGATTTCTTCTGTCTTCACCTCTCCGGGAGAGGCCAGACGGCCGAGGTCGTTGCGCACCATATCGAGAATCATAATGTTCTCAGCGCGATTCTTGGCCGACTTCTCCAACTCTTCTGCCAGATGACGGTCTTCTTCAAGAGTCCGGCCACGTGGTGCCGTCCCTTTCATCGGTCGCATTGTCAGACGATCACCATTCCTGGTGAAGAACAGTTCTGGTGAAACGGAACAGATGGCCCATCGGTCACATTGCAGATAACCGGCACCGCAGGCTTGCTGGCCATGCACCAACTGCAAAAAGAACGACCAGGGATCTTGAGAGAAATTGCTGGTGAGTGGAAAAGTCAGGTTGACCTGATAAGTTTCACCGCGAGCAATGGCAGCCCGAATCGCATCTATCTTACTGGCAAAACCGTCAGCAGACTCTTGCGGTTGCCAATCCGGAAGGTTTGGTGGCTCAGCAGGAGTTGGTAACTCGATTGGTTCTGCCTTGCTGAAAAGTCCGAAACGTAACAGGGGAAAGCCTGCTGGCGGATGAGTTTGCAGGGCCTCATCAAAAGCGGATGCGGCCTCGTAGCTGATATAGCCAGCGGCAAAAAGGTTTTCCTGCTCTACGCGTTGTTCAAGCTGCTGCAGAGTGGCAAGAACCTCATCCAGTTTGTGGACTTCGATCTCTTCGACGGGATCGCAAAAGCGTAACCACTGTCTTGTTTGAGAATCGTAAAGAACTGCGAGTGATGGCATTGGAGTCAGTCGTTATTCAAACTGGGCCTGAAAACTTTGCAGTTGGCTACGCAGCTCTTCCATCTCAGTGCGGAGCGAGTCAACATCGCCCTCCAACTTGGCAATACGATCATTCTCTGCTGCAACCTGCAGTCTGGCCGGTTCAGCAGGTAAGGCCGAGGTCTCTTCAATCTCCGGAGTGCCGGACAAAAGGTGGGCAAAACGATGCTCTTTGCGCCCAGGTTGGCGCGGTAGGCGTGTCACCAGCGGTTCTTCTCGCTCCTCCAGGTTCTGGAGCAACTCTTCAACGTCGTGCAAGTCTCCCACCGAGTACATGCGCTCGGCCCGGTTGCGCAGTTCGCCGACGGTCTGCGGTCCACGCAAGAGCAGTTCGGCAAGGATCGCCAGATCTTCCGGGTCCAGATTCAAGACTCCTTCCAGGTTATGACAATACTTGGCTGCCCGTACGCCTTCCGCAGACTGATGTGCCATCTGCTTCTGACGCAGACTGTCGAGCGCCCGCACTACGTCGGTGCTTTCCAGCAGCATGACTGGCTCGCGGTTCGATTTCTGGTTACAGGCGTTGGTCAGGGCGTTGAGGGTCAGCGGATAGTATTCAGGCGTCGCCAGGTCTTTTTCGACCAGACAGCCGACAACCCTCGCTTCAACCTCATCAAGCAGTCTTTCCATAATGAACCTCTTGTGAATTCAGTGAAGAATGATGGTAACTACTCAGCATAATTTGAGCTATTAACAAAAAACATCTGTCATCCCCGAATGATCCTATCGGGGATCCATGCTTTAAGGTCTGGATTCCCGATTACACCCTTGGGAATGACGTTCTTTTTTTGCGTCGAATAGTTACTAATGACGTTGCCCATCATAACGATATCAGCATGAAATACCAGCTTATCTCTTCCTGGCGCGCCTGGTTTTTTGCCAGCCGGGTCTGGCCGCTTTGTCTGCAACCTGACTCTGGTTGCTAACAAGGCGGTCAATTAATTCCTCCCGACCACACTGCCTGAGTGCCGCGAGCACATCTTTACGGCTTGCGGGAAGGTGGCAGAGGAGCAAGGCTTTCTGCTGACGACGCTCATTGGCATTGAGTGGAACATGCACGATTTCTCCACTGAACGGATCACGACCGGTATGGTAGATACAAGTCGCCAGGCTGCCCGGCGTCGGGGTGAATTCCTGTACCTGCTCGACCCGCAGGTTATGTTCTTTGAGAAAAAGGGCGACATCGATCATGTCGTTGAGAGTGCAGCCGGGATGTGAGCTGATGAAGTAGGGAATGATCGCCTGCTTTTTCCCTAACTTCTGGCTCTGCTCGCGGAAGCGTTGCAGAAACTGCTCAAAAACCTGTGGCCCCGGTTTGCGCATGACCTTGGTGACGTTAGGACTACTCGATTCTGGAGCCACTTTGAGCAGGCCGCCGACGTGATGCTTGATCAGATCGGCAAAGTAATCCGGTTGTCGATTGAGCAGATCGAAGCGGATTCCAGAGGCGACAAAGAGGTGCTTGACCGCCGGATGCGAGCGCAGTTTGCGCAGCAGCGCCACGCCCTGTTTGTCGCTGGTGTCGAGATGTTTGCAGATTTGTGGGTAGAGGCAGCTTTCACGCCGACAAACGGCCTGGGCCTGCGGGTTTCTACAGCGCATGCCGTACATGTTCGCGGTTGGCCCACCAACATCGGTCACTGTACCGCGGAAGTCCGGGTGACGGCTCAGACGATCAAGTTCATCCTGTACGGATTGCCTGGATCGAGACTGGATCGTCTTGCCCTGGTGATGAGTGATGGCACAGAAGGCACAACCGCCACAGCAACCACGGTGACTGGTGATGGAAAACTTGATCTGCGCGTAGGCCGGAATCGCTGCCCGGTAAGATGGGTGCGGCAGCTTGGTGAAGGGCAAAGCGTAGATGTGGTCAAGTTGTTCTTCATCGAGCGGCATGGCCGGTGGGTTGACCACAACCAGGCGACTGCCATGAGGCTGTAGCAGCGTTTTGCCACTGAAGGGATTCTTTTCATTGGCGGCCAGTTTGAATGCCTGGTTGTAAGCCTCGGTGCTTGCGTTGACTTCCTCGAAAGAGGGCAGCTTGACTGCATCAATGGGATCACTTTTGGCCATGTAGGCTGTGCCGCGCAGGTCGGTGATCGTCTCGATCAATTCTCCCGCAAGCATCCGTTTGGCTAAGGCTGTGAGCGCGGATTCCGCCATACCGAAGAGCAGCAGATCAGCCTTGCTATCGACCAGCACTGAGCGTCTCACTTTATTGTCCCAGTAATCGTAGTGAGCGAGTCGACGCAAACTTGCCTCGATGCCGCCGATCACTGTTGGCAGCCCTTTGAACGCGCCTTTGACGGCCGCCGTATAGGCAATGACTGCGCGATTTGGTCGAGCACCGGACTCTCCACCCGGAGTGTAGGCATCATCGTTGCGCACCTTTTTGGCGGCGGTATAATGATTGACCATCGAATCCATGGCGCCAGCAGAGATGGCGGCAAACAGGCGTGGGCGGCCCATGATTTTGAATGTTTCGGGATCACGCCAGTCTGGTTGGGCAAGGATGCCGACTCGCAAGCCTTCGTCTTCAAGCAGGCGAGCCAGCAGTGCGGTGCCGAAAGCCGGGTGGTCGATATAGGCGTCTCCGGTGACGAAGAGGACATCGAGTTCATCCCAGCCCCGTTCGGTCATTTCTGCCCGGCTGCAGGGGATAAATTTATGATGGTTGGTTTCGGCCACGGCTTGTCCTACTTCTGAGCCTTGTTGATAAGGTCGTAAATCGCCTCGGCCATCAGTCGGTAACCGGTGGCGTTGGGATGAATAGAGTCGCTTTTCATGCTGTTGTCACCGAGCAGGTCGAGAAGAATATCACTTTGCAGGGGGATGGTGTACTCTTCGGCAATCTGCCGATAGAATTTCGGTATCGCCAGGCCAAAGCCAAGTTTCGGTACAGCAACCAGAACAACATCAGCTCCGCGTGCCCTGATCAACTTGATCATTGCTTTGAGGTTGCGGATAGTGGCAGCTTTGTCGAGTCGGCGTAAAAAATCATTGCCACCGTGGCAAAGGATCACCAGAGTCGGCTTGTATTTGTCCAGAACAGCAGGCAGGCGTTTAAGTCCAGCTGCCGAGATTTCGC
>DAOWJU010000195.1 GCA_030640215.1 Desulfuromonadales bacterium | reverse complement strand
GTAACGAGATAAGTGGTGGTTTTGTTTTGTTTGTGCACTTGAGTTGTCGTGGTACGCGTAGCTATGTGTTGAGCTGTTGCAGCAACGAGCTACTGGGTTGAGAATCCAAGCTAAGAAAGTTCAAAACACCTGACAGGTGATGGCAGTTTTGCATTCTTTTGCTGCCGGGCAAAAGTATGGCGTTTGACGGTACGCGAGCCGCCGATTTTGACTTTGATTATCACCGCAAAGAACAAAAAGCTGCTATATTACCTGAACCCAAGCGTTCAAACATTGGGCACAGTCCTCATATCCTCTGTTGGAGCAACATGCAATGATCGACCTTTTCACTCAACAACGCCACACCGACCTCTGCGAAGAAATTAACCGTCACAACCAACTTTACTATAGCCAGGATCAGCCGGAAATCACCGACGCCGAATACGATGCTCTGTTCCGCGAGTTGCAGGACATCGAAGAGCAACACCCGGAGGTCATCACACCGGATTCCCCCAGTCAGAAGGTCGGCGCACCAGCCACAGAAAAGTTTGCCCCCTCCCCTCACGCCATACCAATGCTCTCTCTGAAAAACGCCAAGAACGCGGAAGAGTTCCACGATTTTGACACCAGCATCAGAAAGAACTTTCTGGCCCGCAGTGATGAGCTTGAGTATGCCTGTGAGATGAAAATGGATGGTGTTGCCATTGAGTTAACTTATGAACATGGCAAACTGATCAAGGCAAGTACCCGTGGCGATGGATTTGTCGGCGAAAACATTACCGAAAACATCAAAACCATCAGCGACATCCCACACACTCTCACTGCCCCTTACCCCGAGATTCTTGATGTACGCGGAGAGATCTATATCGCCCTCGCAGATTTCCAGGAGCTTAATCGAGCCCAGGAAGATGCTGGCGACAAGACTTTTGCCAATCCACGCAACGCTGCAGCAGGCAGCCTGCGTCAACTTGATGCCAAGGTCACGGCACAGCGCCCTTTGCGGATATTCTGCTACGGGATCGGTCGCATGCAGGACGTTAAAACCTCCACCCAGATTGAAACGCTGCAATTACTCCGCAAGCTTGGTTTACGTGTCAATCTCGAAGAAACAACCTGTGCTTCAGGTGCTGACGAAGTCATCAAAACCTTCCAACAACTTCAGGATCGCCGTGACACCCTGCACTTCGAAATTGACGGCGTGGTCGTCAAGGTCAACGAGACCGCCCTGCAAGAAGAGCTCGGCATGGTCAGCCGTTCGCCACGCTGGGCCATCGCTCTCAAGTTTCCGCCACGTCAAGAGCAAACCATTGTCGAAGATATCGGCCTGCAAGTCGGCCGAACGGGAGCGATCACCCCGGTCGCTCACCTCAAACCGGTGGTCGTCAGTGGTGTGACTGTCTCCCGAGCCAGCCTGCACAACTGGGATGAGATTGAGCGTCTCGATCTTCGTATTGGCGATCATGTCGTTGTCGAACGCGCCGGTGATGTCATCCCGGATGTGGTCAAGGTTCTACTGGAGAAGCGTACAGGAGATGAGCAACAGATTCCACTGCCAGCAGAGTGCCCGGAATGCAATGCCCCGGTCCACAAAAGCCCCGAAGAGGTGGTGCCGCGCTGCAATAATCCACACTGCCCTGCCCAGGCTATCGAACGCATGAAGCATTTCGTTTCGCGCGATGCCATGGATATCGAGAGTCTTGGCGAGAAGCAACTGACGCAACTGATCAATAGCGGCAAGATTACCGATGTTGCCGACCTCTACCTGCTGAGTAAAGAAGACATGTTCGCCATGGATCGCATGGGTGATGCTTTGGCCGAGAAGCTGACGTTGTCCATAGCGTCCAGCAAAACCCAACCTCTCTCGAGGCTTCTTTTTGGCCTCGGCATCCGTCACGTTGGCAAGAACACTGCAAAGATTCTAGCGCGTCGTTTTGCCTCACTCGATGAGTTGGCAAAGTGCACCATCGACCAACTGATCGCCATTCATGAGATCGGTGATAAAGTCGCCCAATCAATCGTCAACTACTTCGGCAACCCCGAGAAGATTCTGCTGTTGGAGAAGTTGCATCAGGCCGGTGTACAGCCACAGGGAGAGGTTGTGATCCAGCAAGACGGACCTTTGACTGGAAAGGTCTTTGTTATCACTGGCACCCTGTCGAACTGGTCACGCAAAGAAGCGGAAGAATTGGTTGAAAAGGCTGGTGGTCGGGCTGCGGGATCGGTCAGCAAGAAGACTGACTATGTTCTGGCCGGTGAGAATGCAGGGAGCAAATTGGCCAAAGCTGAGAAGCTGGGGGTTGAGGTTCTTGATGAAGCAACATTTGCCCAGCTAGTAAGGGTCACGATATGAACAAGGTACGAGCAGAACTCAAAATCCAGGGTCAGGTACAGGGTGTTTTTTATCGTCAATCGACAAAGGAGACTGCTGTTCGGCTTGGGTTAACCGGGTGGGCGAAGAATTGTCCGGATGGTTCTGTTGAGGCGGTTTTTGAAGGGGAACGTGAAGCGGTTGGTGCGGCGATTGAGTGGTGTCGACAAGGGCCGCCTGCAGCAAG
>DAOWJU010000147.1 GCA_030640215.1 Desulfuromonadales bacterium | reverse complement strand
AGCCTGGTGCACGGCTCCATGGTGGACATTCTCAAAGCCCACCGCTTTGCCAGACAGATCCTCGAAAATGAGCTTTCTGTGCGCGATACTTTTCCACTTTTGCAAGCAATGGAAAGTCTCGATCTGGCGCCAACCCGGATAGATATCGGCAAACTGACCGTTCGCTATCAAGCCCAAGGCTGCGGCCATGACGTTGCCGCTTTCGTTCGTCAGGAGCTGGCAAAAGCCAACACCGGGCAGACTTCGCTGCTCAGCGAGCCCCGCGATGTCGTACTTTACGGTTTTGGCCGCATCGGCCGGTTGCTGGCAAGGATTCTGGTGGACAAGGCCGGTGGTGGAGACAAATTGCGCTTGCGAGCGGCAGTGGTTCGTAAAGGCGATGAAGATGACTTGATGAAGCGTGCCAGTCTACTACGCCGCGATTCGGTCCATGGCCACTTCAACGGTGCTATCACTATTGATAAAGAAGAGAATGCGATCATTGCCAATGGCAATATGATCCGTCTTATCTATGCTGATGCTCCGGAGCAGATAGATTACACCCGATACGGCATCCAGGATGCAATCCTGATCGACAACACCGGCAAGTGGCGAGATCGTAAAGGCCTGGATCGCCACCTGCAAGCCAAGGGGATCAGTAAGGTCGTCCTGACGGCCCCGGCCAAGGGTGATATTCCCAATGTGGTCTTCGGCGTCAACAACGAACTACTGACAGATGATGAAAATATCTTCTCGGCGGCCAGTTGCACCACCAACGCCATCGTTCCTGTACTGAAAGCGGTTAATGACCGCTACGGGGTCATCAGCGGCCACGTCGAGACCTGCCACTCCTACACCAACGACCAGAACCTGATTGACAACTATCACGACAAACACCGGCGCGGCCGCAGTGCTCCGATCAATATGGTCATCACCGAAACCGGAGCAGCGAGTGCTATCGCCAAAGCATTACCAGAATTAACTGGCAGGCTGACCGGTAACGCAATTAGAGTACCGACACCGAACGTCTCGCTGGCAATTCTCAATTTGACTCTGGATAAGAAAGTCAGCCGCGAGAAACTCAACAGTTACTTGCGTGACGTCTCTCTCGATTCACCGCTGCAAAACCAGATCGACTACACCAATTCACCGGAAGCGGTCTCAAGTGACTTTGTCGGCTCCATCTATGCCGGAATCGTTGACTCAATCTCAACGATTGTTGCAGAGGACCGGATCGTTCTTTATGTCTGGTACGACAATGAGTTTGGCTACAGCAGCCAGGTCGTGAGGCTCGTGCAAAAGATGGCGGGGCTGGAATTGCCAGTTTTGCCTTTCTAAGCTTTTATCCACACATAATATATAAGGGCGGCAGAATCTAACATCTGTCGCCCTTTACTTCTGCCGCTTCAATGTTTTTTGCTCTTCATCCCACTTCTTCTACAATAAACTAAGCTCCATGAGCGCTACCTAATAACTGTGTTAGTCTGTGGAGATTGTCAGCGTGTGCCGTTACTTGGCCATATCACACGCAACAATCGGTCATTTGACACGCCACATTAAGGGCCACTAAAGACCCGCACACCCTTAATCGGGTATTTTTTCACATAATTCAACAACTTGCATGTTTGGCGGAAAGATTGGCATAGATTGTGTAATCGGGATATATTGAAGCCAATATCATGTTTGGCTCATCTCAATCATGACTTCACCGCAGTCGAGAGAAACGACAGGCGGTAACAACCAAGGAAAACGGAGGCATTTTAATCATGAAAAAGTTACTCAAACCAGTACTCTTCCTTACCCTGGCAACATTCATTGCCACATCAGCTTTTGCTGCCGAAGGAGGCAACCCGCGCAAGGGTAAGCATCTCTACAAAAAGAGCTGTAAAACCTGTCACTCCAGTGGTGGCGAGGGTGGCGAAGTCACTCCGATGACTAAGACCCAATCCCAGTGGGATCGCTTTTTCAAAAAGAAAAAGCACGATACAGCCTCTTGGGAGAAATTTTCGGAACAAGACTTGAAGGACATTCAGCAGTTCCTGTTTGATCACGCTGCAGATTCTCCCCAACCTCAGACTTGCGGTTAATTTAGTGAATGAGGGAGATCGAACGCGGGTCCAAATTATCTCATTGGAGGTATGACCATGAAAAGCTGTTTGAACTCCCTCAAATTCTCTGGCCTGGCCTTGCTAATTGTCAGCCTCTTTGCGATAGGTATCGCTCAGGCGGCAATTGAGGGCGGCGACGCCAAAAAGGGCAAAATACTGGCCAAAGAAAAATGCAAATATTGCCATGTGACCGGAGCTGAAGGAGGCACTATGACGCCTCTATCAAAAACCCAGCGACAATGGGAACGCTTCTATAGCAAAGACAAGCACAACAAAAAAGCACCCGGCACCTGGGACAAGATCAACCCGAACGAACTGATTGATATCATGCAATTTATGTATGATCATGCTGCAGATTCGCCCCAACCGGCGACCTGCGGACAATAATTTTTTCACCTTTTTCTTAGGAGGAACAAGATGCAGAAATTTCTTTACCTGATCATGGCTGCCCTGCTGGCTTTGCCGGCAACCGCGTTTGCGGTGGGCCAGGAAGATGCCATGATCTCGGAGCTGCAAAAACAGATTGAGGAGCTGAGCGAAGAACTGGAAGAGCTGAATGATCGCGTCGATTTTACAGAGCGACACGCCACACTCGATCGCATTGAGTTCACCGGTGACCTGCGTGTCAAGGCTGACAGCCTGCACTATAAAGATGTTACGGTTGTGGAGCCTCCCATCACGACTCCAATCGCCCTGACTCCCAATGGCCCGGACCCAGCTGGATTCAACATGAATCCAGACGGGACCTTCAAACGTAAAAAATCTGATCTCAACAACGACGTTCTCTACACAACCCGCCTGCGCCTCAACATGAAGGCCAAAATCTGGGACAACGTCAAGTTCAACGGCCGTCTACTCATGTACAAGAACTGGGGAGATTCCACCGGAACAAAAGTCTTTGACTCATGGGACAGCTTCACCATGGACGGTACCAACAGCGGTAACACCACTGATGACACCTTACATGTAGAACGCGCATTCTTTGACTGGTCCAACATCAACGACAGCAACTTCTACCTCTCCATCGGTCGTCGTCCTTCAACCTACGGCCCTCCAGCCAACTTCCGCGAGAACGAACTGCGCGGTGGCACCCCATCCGGCCATCTGGTTAATTTCAACTTTGATGGTATCACCGCTGGCTACAAACTCGGCGAGATCACCGGCTGGGAAGGCCAGACCATCCGCTTCTGCTACGGTCAGGGCTTCGAGTCCGAATACGGCAACGGCGAGCTTTGGGGTGAAATTTCTGCAGAGGATACCCATCTTGGCGGCTTCAATATTGATGCTCTCAACGACGGCAACAACCTTGTTCAGTTGACCGCTTTCCGCGCTCAAGACATCAGCGACGGTTTTAAAGGCACGCTGGCTATTCCTAGCAATTTTCTTCCGCCAAGCATGAGTTCAGCGATGATGCCAGGCTTCAATCTTGAGTCTCGTTACTACGGTACCACCAACATCGGCGATCTGAACCTGGCCGGTATCGGTTATGTCCGTGAACAAGATAACGGCTTAACCATGTTCGGTTCTTTCGGTTGGACCCGGACGGATCCTAACGGAAAAGCTGGCATGTTCGGCGGCCTGCTTTCTGACGCGGAAATGGACCCTGTCTTTTTAGATGAGAATGACGACGGTATCCCTGATTATCTGGTTGGCATGGCACCAAGCGGCAACTCTCAAGAAGACAAGGCTCAGGACGGCTACTCCGTGTACGTCGGCCTTCAGACTCCAGCGCCTTTTGGTAAGTTCGGTGTCGAATACAACTACGGCTCCAAGTACTGGATGCCCTTCACTCAGGCTCAAGACGATGTTGCTGGTAGCAAACTTGCCACCCGCGGCCATGTCGGTGAAGTCTACTATGTCGTAGACATCAACCCGCGCATGTTCCTTAAATTCGGCGCACTCTACTACGACTATGAGTACACCGGTAGCGGATCTCCAGTTGGTAAGCCGCAGAAAGTCGATGATGTACAGGACGGCAAAGCTTTCTCAATGCTGCCCGCTGTCGACAAAGTTATCGATTACAACGCTTCATTGACAATGACGTTCTAGATCAGCTTTACCGGGGGAGAGGTTCGCCTCTCCCCCTTTTATTTGGCCCGCTCAATCTATATATCAATATATTATGTTAAGTTGCCAACAGCCAGTTCTTTGGTAACATAAAAAAGTTTTGCACAAACCAACCAATAACTACACCCAAGGAGAAACAACCATGAAGCGACTTTTTATCTCGGGCGCTCTGTTCAGTGTCCTGCTTCTCACTCTCACAGCGGCCTCATCCCTGGCCGCGGAGAATGATCACAGCTACTACGTACAGGGGCCGATGGACAGTGGACCGGAAGTGACCGCCCAGTGTCTGAAATGCCATGAGAAGCACGCGACTGACTTTATGAAAACCACACACTGGACCTGGGGTCTGGAGCAGGAAGTAGATGGTCGTAAAGTCGTGCGTGGCAAGAAAAACGCCATCAACAACTTTTGCACCTCGATTGCTGGCAATGAGCCACGTTGCACCAGCTGTCACGCCGGTTACGGCTGGACTGATGACAGCTTCGACTTCAGCAACGCTGGCAACATAGACTGCCTGGTCTGTCACGACACCACCGGTACCTACACCAAGGAGCCTACCGGCGCTGGCAATCCCTCCAAGCGTGTTGATCTGGTTTATGTCGCTCAGAATGTTGGCAAGCCGAGTCGTTACAACTGCGGCACCTGCCACTTCTACGGCGGCGGCGGTGATGCAGTCAAACACGGCGATCTCGATTCTTCAATTGAGTACCCGACCAAAGAGATCGATGTGCACATGGACACCGACGGCAACGATTTCACCTGTCAGGAGTGCCACGAGACCAAAGAACACAGTATCCCGGGCAACTCTCTCGGTGTTTCTCCCGGCGGCACTTCGCACTTCAACTGTGAAAACTGCCATACTGAAGAGCCTCATACTCAGGCCCGCCTGAACAAGCATATTGCTGATGTCGCCTGTCAGACCTGTCATATCCCTGTGTTTGCCAAGGATGTCCCCACCAAGCTGTCCTGGGACTGGTCAACGGCTGGCGAGGAAGGTCACAAAGAAGAAAAAGACGAATACGGCAAGCATGCTTATTCGAAGAAAAAAGGTCACTTCAAGTGGGGCAAGAACGTCGTTCCTGAGTACCTCTGGTACAACGGCTCAGCCAGTGCCTACGAGCTTGGCGACAAGATTGATCCGGACAAAATCACCTACCTGACTTATCCCAAGGGTGACATCAAGGACAAAACTGCCAAAATCTTCCCGTTCAAACTGCATTCAGGCAAGCAGATTTACGATACGAAGAACAAATACCTCATCACTGCCAAGGTCTTCGGCGATGGCGGCTACTGGCGTGATTTCGACTGGGACAAGGCAGCGCGTCTAGGCATGGAAGCCAGCGGCACCCCCTATAGCGGTGAATATGGTTTTGCTCCTACAGAAATGTACTGGCGCATCAACCATATGGTCTCCCCCAAAGAGGAAGCTCTCAGCTGTCTAGATTGTCACGACGACAATGGCCGCATGAACTGGAAAGCTCTCGGCTACAAGGGTGACCCGATGGACAACCCGAAGTATTCTCGCTCAAAATAATTTTTGAAACTTATTTGAGTTTTATAGGGGGGGCCGGCATTTGCTGGCCCCCTCTTTTTTTCAGTTCTATTACCCCAAAAAAGGGTTTAACGCGGGAGTGCAGAGCAAGGCTGCAAGACCTTCATCGTGATTGGTTCGCAAGCGATTATTGGTAGCTCCCCTGAAGGAGTAGATGTTGACGTCTCCTGAAACGAAAAAATGTCTTTAGCCTCTACACCATCTTCATTGTCCAGTCCTTGCAACAAGGGGTTGCAGTTCGGCTGAAGCTTGGCTATAGTGCCGACCAGACTGACCAAAGGAGTAAATCTATGATTACCGCCATCAGCCCGATCGACGGGCGTTATGCCGCAAAAATCACTCCCCTGACCGAGTGCTTCTCCGAATACGCCCTGCTCAAGAACCGGGTCAAGGTCGAAGTGGTGTGGCTGCTTGCCCTCTGCAAGGAAGAGGGGATCGCCGAGTGTCGCTCTGTAACCGCTGCTGAAGAAAAACAGCTGCGCGCCATCGTTACCGATTTCACTCCTGATGAAGCCGAGAAAATCAAGCAGATCGAAGCAGTGACCAATCACGATGTCAAGGCGGTCGAATACTATCTGAAAGAGCAAATCGAAGGCGGTTCGCTAACTGATCTCTCCGAATTCATTCATTTTGCCTGCACCTCGGAAGATATCAACAACCTTTCCCATGCACTGATGCTCAAGGACGGCCTTATCGCCCTGACGCCGCTGCAGCAGCAGATCATCGACACCCTCAAAGGCTTGGCCAGAGAGTTCAAGGATGTCCCGATGCTCGCCCGGACCCACGGCCAGACCGCTTCGCCGACCACCATCGGCAAGGAGTTGGCGGTATTCGCCGCCCGTCTGCAGAAACAGAGCACCGGGATCGCCGCAGTCGAGATCCTCGGTAAGCTAAATGGCGCTGTCGGCAACTTCAACGCCCATCTTTCCGCCTATCCACAGGTCGATTGGCCGGCACTGACCAAGGCGGTTATTGAAGACGACCTGGGTCTGGGCCAGAATCTGTTCACCACCCAGATCGAGCCGCACGACTATATGGCCGAATTGTTTGACGGGCTGGCACGCTGGAACACGATCCTCACCGACCTCAACCGCGACATCTGGACCTACGTCTCGATGGCGTACTTCGGACAGAAGACGGTCAAAGGGGAAATCGGCTCCTCGACCATGCCACACAAGGTCAACCCTATCGATTTTGAAAATTCGGAAGGAAACTGCGGACTGGCCAACGCCCTCTTCAGCCATCTCGCCGCCAAGCTGCCGATCTCGCGCTTGCAGCGTGACCTGACTGATTCAACTGTCCTGCGCAACATGGGCGTCGGCTTCGGCTACAGCATGATCGCCTACCACTCCACCCTCAAAGGCTTAAGCAAGCTCAAGCTCAACGCGCAGAACCTGGCAGATGATCTCGACAACGCCTGGGAGATCATGGCCGAACCAATCCAGACTGTGATGCGCAAGGCCGGCATCGAGAAGCCGTACGAAAAGTTGAAGGAGTTGACCCGCGGTCAGAAAATCGATCAGGAAACCATCCGCGCTTTCGTTGAGAACCTCGATCTGAAAGAGGCTGACAAACAGCGTCTGCTTGAGATGAGTCCGGGCAGCTACACCGGTATGGCGAGCAAGATTGTCGACCTGCTCGACTGAGAGCTTGCAGAAATTGCAAATCTATTGATTTTTCCTCAAATAAGACTATGATGATGGCTCACACAACCTACTCAAGGAGTCGTTTCCATGTTCGGACTGGGTACTACAGAACTGATTATCATCCTGGTGCTTGTCATGATTGTTTTTGGTGCGGGTAAACTGCCGTCGGTGGGTGGTGCCTTGGGCAAAGGGTTGCGTAACTTCAAGGACGGCGTCAAAGAAGGCAACGAAGAGGCGGAAAAGGATCCTGACAAAATTGATGGTAACGACCAGGACAAATAATCCTGAGCTGAACATAATAGATGAGAATAGGGCGTCTCCGTAATGGAGGCGCTTTTTTGTTAGCACCAGGAGGCTTCTCTTACTTGCCTTGCCATGGGAGCCCGTGCTAATTTTCTTAATTGATTTTGGACAAGATAAAATTCTGGAGGTTGACTAAGAAAATGAAAATTACTCGGGCAGAAGTCGAACATGTCGGTCGCCTTGCGCGGCTGGCTTTGAGTGACGAGGAACTCGATTCTCTTACTGGCGAGATGGATGCAATCCTCGACTACGTGGAGCAATTAAAAACTCTCGATACCGATGGCATCGTACCGACGGCTCATGCCGTACCTATGGAAAATGCCTTTCGCGCTGACGAAGTCAAGCCAAGCTTCACTCCGGAACAGGCCTTAAGCAACGCCCCCGACGCATCAGAGAATGCTTTCCGGGTTCGCCGAGTCATCGAATAAACAACTATTCACGGACAAAACATTATGACGATTCACGACCTGACCTTGGCAGAATTACGCGCCAGACTGGATAACCGGGAGCTCTCGGCGGTTGAGGTAACCAATGCATATCTGGAACGGATTGCGGCCACCAATCCTGACCTCAATTCCTTTATCACCGTCTGCAACGAAACCGCAATTGTCGAGGCACAGGCCGCCGACCAGGCGCTCGCTGCCGGAGAGGTTGCGCCTCTGACTGGGCTGCCAATCGCAGTAAAAGATATCTTCAACACCGCCGGTCTGCGCACCACCTGTGCTTCGCGTATCCTGGAAAACTACGTATCACCCTATGACGCCACAGCCATTGCCCGCATCAAGGCGCAAAAAGCTGTGATCGTCGGCAAGCTGAATATGGACGAGTTTGCCATGGGCAGCTCCAACGAAAACAGCGCCTTCGGTGCCGTTCGTAATCCATGGAATCTTGAGCATGTTCCAGGTGGCTCTTCAGGCGGCAGCGCAGCCAGTATCGCTGCTCATCAAGCGGCAGCGGCACTGGGTACCGACACCGGCGGCTCGGTCCGTCAACCAGCGGCACACTGCAGCGTGGTCGGTTTGAAACCAACCTATGGCCGCGTCTCCCGCTATGGGGTGGTCGCTTATGCCTCCTCTCTGGACCAGGTCGGCCCGGTCACCCGTGATGTGCGGGACAGCGCACTGCTGTTGCAGGCGATCGCCGGTTACGACTCGGCAGATTCCACCTCTGTAGATACTCCCGTGCCCGACTATCAGGCCAACCTGACCGGCGATCTGAGGGGTATGAAAATCGGTCTGCCGAAGGAATATTTCATCGAAGGGCTGGATGACGATGTACGCAAAGCCATCACAGATGCAGCCGCGACCTACAAAGCCCTCGGTGCCGAGATTATCGAAGTCTCCCTGCCACATACCGCTTATGCCGTAGCCTGCTACTACCTGATCGCCACCGCCGAGGCTTCCAGCAATCTGGCCCGCTACGACGGCGTACGCTACGGCCTGCGTGATGAAAACGCCGAAAAGCTGATCGACATGTATATGCAAAGCCGGGCAGCCGGCTTCGGGACGGAAGTCAAGCGTCGCATCATGCTCGGCACTTACGCGCTCTCTTCAGGTTACTACGATGCCTATTATATCAAGGCACAGAAGGTCAGAACTCTGATTCGCCAGGATTTTCTCGACGTCTTTGAGAAAGTCGACACCCTGCTGACACCGGTGGCCCCAACCCCGGCTTTTGCTTTGGGCGAGAAAACCGACGACCCTTTACAGATGTACCTGTCGGATATTTACACCATCCCGGTCAACCTCGCTGGCACCTGTGCCATGAGCCTGCCCTGCGGCTTCTCGGCAAAAGGGCTGCCAATCGGCTTGCAGCTGATCGGCAAACCTTTCGATGAAGCAACCATGCTGCGCACCGCCCATGCTTTCGAGCAGGCGACAGAATGGCATAAACGAACACCGAAATTTTAAGGTTTAATCATGACTCAACGTTACGAAACTGTCATCGGTCTGGAAGTCCATGCCCAGCTGACTACCAACACCAAAATCTTCTGCGGCTGTTCCACAGAGTTCGGTCAAACACCTAACTCGCAGACCTGCCCGGTCTGTCTGGCGCTGCCTGGCGCGCTGCCGGTTCTTAATCAGAAGGCCGTGGAGCTTGCCATCCGCACCGGGCTGGCAACCAACTGTCAGATTGCGCCACGCTCAATTTTTGCGCGCAAGAATTATTTCTACCCGGATCTGCCAAAAGGTTACCAGATCTCCCAATTCGAATTGCCGGTCTGCGAACATGGCTGGCTGGATATTGATCTGGAAAATGGCGAACGCAAGCGTATCGGCATCACCCGTGCGCATATGGAAGAAGATGCTGGCAAACTGGTTCACGGCGACACTCCGGAGACTTCCAGCAACTCGCTGGTCGATCTCAACCGGGCCTGCACACCATTGTTGGAAATCGTCTCGGAACCGGATATGCGTTCAGCTGACGAGGCAATTTCCTACCTGAAAAAACTGCATCAGATCGTCGTCTATCTCGGTGTCTGCGATGGCAACCTCGAAGAAGGCAGCTTCCGTTGTGACGCCAACATTTCTGTCCGACCCTATGGGCAGGAAGAGCTCGGTACTCGCGCCGAGTTGAAGAACCTCAACTCGTTTCGCTTCATCAAACAAGCGATTGAGTTTGAGGTGGAACGCCAGATTGATCTGATTGAGAGTGGCGGCAAGGTGGTTCAGGAGACCCGCTTATTCGACAGCAACACCGGCATGACCCGCTCCATGCGCGGCAAGGAAGACGCTCACGACTACCGCTATGTTCCCGACCCCGACCTGGTGCCTCTGGTGATCAGCCAGGAATGGATCGAAGAGGTGCGTGCCACCCTCCCCGAGCTGCCCGAAGCGAAGCGTAGCCGTTTTGTCGAAGAGCTGGGGCTGACCGCCTACGATGCCGAAGTTCTCGCTGCGGATCGCGAACTGGCCGATTATTTTGATGCCTCTGTTGCCCTCGCCAAGGATGCCAAAAGCTGTGCCAACTGGATCATGGGTGACGTGCTGCGCAAGCTCAAGGAGACCGACACAACGATTGCCAACGCACCGGTCTCCCCGGAACTTCTCACCGGCCTGTTGGCCCGTATAGCAGACAACACAATTTCCGGAAAAATTGCCAAAAAAGTCTTTGAAAAGATGTGGCAAAATGGCCAGACCGCCGACCAGATTATTGACAAGGAAGGCCTCAAACAAGTCACCGATACGGGGGCTATCGAAAGCTTAGTGGATGAAGTGATCGCAGCCAATCCGGGCCAGGTAGCTGAATACCTGGGTGGCAAAGAGAAGCTGATTGGCTTTTTCGTCGGCAAGGTCATGCAAGCCAGCCAGGGTAAAGCTAACCCCGGCATGGTCAATCAACTACTGAAGCAGAAACTGACAGGAAACTGATAAAATGAGCAATTGTGGTGCTTTCCCCGATGCTGGCGGTATCCGCCCGATCAAATACAAAGAAGGCGTCCTGCGCCTGATTGACCAACGCCGTCTTCCCACCGAGGAAATCTGGCTGGAGTACACCGATTACCAGGAGGTCGCCGAGGCGATCCGCAGCATGGTGGTTCGTGGTGCACCAGCAATTGGTGTTACTGCCGCCTATGGAGCCTACTTCGGTGCCCTTGCCATCGAGGCTGACACTTACGCTGATTTTATCCGTGAATTCGACAAGGTTTGCGAGGTGCTCGCTGCAACCCGGCCAACAGCGATCAATCTCTGCTGGGCCCTGGATCGCATGAAAAGCCCCGTGCACGCCAACTCTGATCAGCCGGTCAACAACCTGAAAATAGGTCTCGAATACGAGGCCATGGCCATCAACGAAGACGATATCCGTATCAATATGAAGATGGGGCGAAACGGTGCGGCCCTGCTACCGGATCAGGTGCGTATCCTGACCCACTGCAATGCCGGCGCTCTGGCCACTGGCGGCTACGGCACGGCTCTCGGTGTAATTCGTGCGGCCGTCGCTGCAGGTAAAGAGGTTGCGGTTTTTGCCGATGAAACCCGGCCCTTCCTGCAAGGTTCGCGACTGACGGCATGGGAGTTACAGCGCGACAACATCCAGACGGTGCTGATCTGCGACAACATGGCTGGCTATCTTATGTCCAAAGGCGCAGTCGATGCCGTGATTGTCGGTGCCGACCGCATCGCTGCCAACGGCGATGTCGCCAACAAGATCGGCACCTATACCGTCGCGGTCCTCGCCAAAGAGCACAATATTCCCTTCTACGTTGCAGCGCCAATTTCAACCATTGATTTGCAGATCTCTGACGGCTCACAAATCCCGATTGAAGAACGCGACATTCGTGAAGTCACCCACATCGGTGAGCAGCAACTGGCACCTGAAAACATTGCCGTATTCAATCCAGCCTTTGACGTCACCCCGGCCCGACTGGTCAGTGCCATTATCACGGAACATGGTGTCGCCCAAGACAACTACACAGAACAGCTGGCAGCTTTTGTCAGGCAGGGTTAATAATCTACTTGATGACTTTTGCAGAGTTCCCAATATGGCGTGAACAGATTACCGCTGGCAATGAAACAGATCTTGCTGCCACAGCTGCCGAAGCAGGTTTTGCCGAGCCGGCAAAAACCGCGACCAATCTGGTTCTACTACAGGAATTTTTGTCAGATCCCGAGCTTGTCGCTGATCTTGCCAAACAGGCGCTGACAACTGCTGATCCTGACCAGACACTCAACAACCTCGAACGCCTGTGCGGGACAGTCGACAAAACCGACCTGCCAATTGTTCTCATCGATCAAACTTCCACCAGACAATTATTGACGATCCTCGGGGCCTCCGCCTTCCTTTCTGGCATTCTCTGCCGGCGGGCAAGTATTTTTGCCGGTCTCTTTCAAAAGGGCCAGATCAGAGAGACAAAAACCGAAGAACAGATGTGCACGGAACTGCGCCAGATGATCTCTGACGATGCCGACACTGCGCTACTGAAGAAGGGCCTGCGTATCTTCAAGGCCCAGGAGATGTTGCGTATCGGCGGGCGAGATCTGTGCGGCCTGGCAGAGCTCGAAGAAGTGACCGACGAGCTCTCGTCCTTAGCCGCAGCGACCTTGCAAAGAGCGTTTGAAGTCTGCAGCATCCAACTGCAAGCTGAGTATGGTATCCCCATGCTTGAAGCCGACGATGGCACGCCAACGGAGCAAGCCGAATTCACGATTCTCGGCATGGGTAAGTTCGGTGGCTGCGAACTGAATTTTTCTTCCGATGTCGACCTGATCTATTTCTACAGCTCTGATCGTGGTCAGACAACGGGGGTTACCGACCCTGTTCGCGGTCAACGTAACCGGATTTCACTCCACCAGTACTTCGTCAAATTGTCTGAGCTGATCAGCAAGGCGATTGGCCAGGCGACCGAAGACGGCTTCGTCTTCCGCGTTGACCTGCGCTTGCGCCCCGAAGGAAACAGCGGTGAAATGGCCAACTCCCTTGCTGCCGGAGAGATTTATTACGAAAGCTGGGGGCAGAGCTGGGAACGTTCAGCAATGCTCAAAGCCCGTCCGGTCGCCGGATCAAAAGCGCTCGGCGAGCAGCTGTTGCAGCGACTGGAACCGTTCATCTACCGCCGTCATCTTGATTACGCCATGATCGATGACATCAAGATCATGAAACAAAAGATTGACCGCAGCCTGACGCGCGAAAAAGAGGGTGATCTGAACCTCAAGCTGGGGTATGGCGGTATTCGGGAAATCGAATTTTTTATTCAGGCTCTGCAACTGATCAACGCCGGCAAGAACCCGCATCTGCGTGAACGCAACTCTTTAAACGCTCTGCAACTGCTCTGTGCTGAGGAACTCATCACCGTCGAAGAGAGGGATAATCTGAGTGCGGCCTATCGCTTCCTGCGCACCGCAGAGCATCGCATTCAGGTCGTCAACGAGCAGCAGACGCACAACTTGCCGACCCGACCAGAAGAGTTGACGGCTCTGGCCAGGCGCTGTGGATTTACTCACTCCGAAGAGTTCATGGCTGTTTTACGGCAGCATAGAGAGCATGTCACAGCCATCTTCCGTGATCTCTTTTATACCAGCGAAGAAGAATTGCCGTCCCAGGTCAGTCCCGAGGTTGCCATGCTTTTCGATGCCAACGCTGACCCGGATCTCTGCATGGACATCCTTGAGGAGAAAGGTTTTCGCCAGCCGGAAAATGCCTACGAGAGCTTGACGGTTCTGCGCCAAGGTGGCACCAAAGGCTATCTGACCGAGCGGGCACGACGGCAACTTGACCGGATCGCACCACTGCTCTTTCAGGAGGTATTACGCAGTCCTGACCCGCCGATGGCTCTGGCGAATATGGAAAAATTCCTGCAGGCCTGTCGACGGGCACGTGGCACCTACTATGCCCTGCTTGCCGAAAACCCGGAGATCATCAAAGTTCTGGTCGCCCTGTTTGCCACCAGCCAGTTTCTTTCGCGCAACTTTATCCAGCACCCTGAAGTTCTTGATTCTCTGGTCTCGAGGGGCTATGCCCAGAGCGTCAAGGAACCGGAAGGCCTTACTGCAGAGTTGTCAGGACATCTTGACAACGCAGCTCATTACGAAGAAAAGTTGAACACTCTGCGGCGTTTCCGCAATGAAGAGTTCCTGCGTATCGCCCTCAACGATATTCATGGCCACACACCTCAGGGTCAAACCACCCGTCAGCTCTCGTTAGTCGCCGATGTCTGCCTGCAACAGGCCTTGCTCATGGCACGTGAAGAACTCCTGGAACGATACGGCTTGCCCTATTGCCTGGACGACAGCGGCGCATCACATGAAGCGGGATTCGCGATTGTCGGCATGGGCAAACTTGGCGGCATGGAATTAAATTATCATTCCGATCTCGACATCATCTTTATTTATGAAGGTGAGGGGGATACCAGGCCGGTTGAGGGGACCGATCCGGAGCGATTCAGGCCCCAGACCAACAAACAGTATTTTATCCGCCTGGCCCAGAGAATCATTTCCGTTCTGACCATGATCACTCAGGAAGGTCACGTTTATGAGATCGACACTCGTTTGCGGCCATCCGGTAACCAGGGCCAACTGGTCTCTTCACTACCAGCTTATCGTGAATACCACGAAGGCTCTGCTGCACCATGGGAGCGTCAGGCACTGATTAAAGCCAGAGTGGCCGCTGGTTCGAAAAAACTGGCCACAAGCTATGAGGCCCTGACCGCTGAGATCGTCTACGAGCGCCCCTTGCCGGAGAATCTTGCCGAAGAGATCTGTCGGCTACGACAGCGCATGGAAAAGGAACTCGGCAAGGAAAACGAGCAGCAACGCAATATTAAAACCGGCCGCGGCGGCATGGTCGATGTTGAATTCATCGCCCAATATCTGCAACTGCTGCACGGTAAAGAAAAGCCCGTGCTACGCTGCCGCAATCTGGTAGAGGCTCTCTCAATCCTGCAGAGTGAAAACTTGATTTCAAGATTGGACTATGAGAATCTTACCACTGGCTACAAGTTCCTGCGACGTCTGGAAAACAAGTTGCGCCTGGTTCATGACCAGTCCGTTAATGAATTAACTGCCGAACCCAAGGCTCTCGCCAAGCTGGCCCGACACCTTGGCTACCCGGACACGTCAGGACATCCAGAAAAGTTGTTTCTGGAAGAGTACGCCAGTACAACCCAGACCATTAGAGAGACTTTTAGCCGCATTCTGAAGTGCACGGAGAACGTTTGAGATGAGTCCTGAGGGGGGCAGCAAACACATTCTGATGGTCGATGACGACCCGAATATCCGTCGTTTTCTCGCCGAGTCCCTGCGTCTGCACGGCTACGAAGTCCACAGTTTTGAAGATGCGGAAGCAGCGCTGCTGGAGCTGGACAACCACGATTTTGATCTGGCCCTGCTGGACATCCTCCTGCCTGGAACCAACGGACTGCAACTCTGCCGTAAGCTGAGATCGCTGCCGAAGACCAAAGAACTTCCGGTCATCATGATGACCGCCTTTTACAAACAAACTGACCACATTCGTGATGCTCGCGAACAATACGGTGCGACAGACTATCTGCTCAAGCCTTTCCCTCTGAAAACCCTGCACGAGAAGATCGATGCCTTGATCGGTGCCCCCACGGTGGCATCAGATACAGAGCGCCTCACTATCGAAGGAAAACTCTCTGAGACCGGTCTGCCGCGTATCCTGCACAATCTTTACAGCCTGCGTGCAACCGGGCTGTTGCATCTGGAGCACAACGACGTCAAGAAAGTCGTCTACATCCGTAACGGCTATCCTATCTTCGCACGTTCAAATCTGGTGCGAGAATTTCTAGGCCAGATACTCGTACGTACCGGGCATCTCAGCGACGAGGAGCTGAAAGAATCTCTGCAAGTCGCCAAAGAGAAAGGTCAGCGTCACGGCATGGCCCTGATTGAGATGGGCCTGCTCACTCCACACCAGTTGAACGACGTCCTGCGCAACCAGGTACTCGAAAAGCTCCTCGGCACATTTGCCTGGCCAGAGGGTTGTTACCGGTTCATGCAGGCACGCGAGTTCAAGCAGGGCATCACCAGCATCGACCTGTCGCCAGCCAACCTGATTCTACAGGGATTACGCGACTATGCCAGCCGCGAACAGGTCCTGAAGATCCTCGAACCACATCTTGACAGCTACCTGCAGCAGGCCGAGAACCCTCTCTACCGTTTTCAGGAGATCCAGCTCTCTGCCAGCGAGGAACGTATCCTGGCAAGCTGTCAGGGCAATACGACCTTGCAAGATGTTCTTAAACGACATCTGTTGTCACGCAAGGAGGCAGAACCCCTGCTGGCCACACTGCTAAGTACGGGAATACTGGTCGCACGGACCGAACCTGCGACCGCACCTGACGAGTCCTGTTGTGATGAAGCAGAGGATCTTCGGACTCGACGGGAAACTTTTTTGAAGGACTATGCCTGGATGATGGAGCAGGACTATTTCACTCTGCTCGGCGTGAGTGAGTCTGATCCCCGTGATCAGGTACGCAAGTCTTACTACAGCCTGGTTAAGAAATATCACCCGGACCGCTTTTTCGAACAAGACGTTCTGCTTGACCTGAGAGATAAGGTGAATGCTCTCTTCCAGCGCATCAGTGATGCTCACGAAACACTGAGTGATGAAACATCCAAAGCACGTTATATAGGGGATCGTAAGGGAGGCGCGGCCAGATCGACCACCAATCTTGAAACAATCCTCAAGGCGGAGACAGCCTTTCAGAAGGGCATGGTGCTCTTCCGGGTCAAAAAATACAATGAAGCACAAAAAACCTTTGCTGAAGCACTGGAATTGAGTCCCAACGAAGCGGAATATCTCATGTATCAGGCATGGTCAGCCTACAAAGCCAATTCCAGTTCAACAGAGGTGGTCATCAATACCCGCAAGAAGCTGATCAGGGCGACAGAGTTAAGCCCCAAGTTGAGTCTGGCCCACTTATATCTGGGCTACCTCTCTAAAGATGAGGGCAATGAGAAAGAAGCGCAGCGTCGTTTCGAACGAGCAATCCTGTGCAACCCGAATTGCACCGAAGCTCTCCGTGAAATACGACTGATGAGTATGCGTAAGGAAAAAGCAGAAAAAAAGAAGAAGGGACTCTTCGGCAAAATGTTCAGCTAGCAGCCTGTCGGACAATCAATAAACTGGCTGCTAGGCGCCCGCCAGAATTTCAGGACTGTCAGGAGCCCTTCACGTTCCAAGGGTCAACCGGCACATCGAGCCAACTGACGCAAGGATCGTTAAGTGGAATACTCTCCGTAACACAAGCACTTTCTATGCAGGTCTTTTCTATAAAACGCCGAAGCATGTCGAGCTCATGGTCATTGGAGAACTTGAAAAGCACTCCAATTTGAGGTTGTAACCGTTTCGGAGAATCTCCAGCAGGAATACAATACAAAACCTCTGCCGGAGTTCTGAAAACCTTACCTGCCAGTTTGACTGCAACCTCCAACACCTTGCCGCGCGGTATTTCATGCGCGCAGGTAATGCGCCCGCCACGACCAGAGAGAGAGACCAGGCAACCGTCAAACCAATCATTTTCGATTTTCAGATCAACAACGGTTTCCAGAATAACCCGGATATGGCGGCGAGGCGTCGGGAACAAGTGAGACTCAAGCAAATGGTAAAGACGGGTTAAGGAGATGGGAAGCTCCAGAAATTCCCCTTCCGAAAGCGGCATGGGGGTCAGCCAAACCACCTGTCCTTCGTGCTCAGGCAGTTTAACCCCACGCTCAGCAAAGATAACTTTCGCCGCAGACAGGTCCTCAACGGCAAAGAACCTCCAGTCTGCAAGAATACGGCTCAAAAGTTTATTGAATTGCGGATTGCGCGTCACAACGGCAACCTGTTTGATATTTGGTTTTTCGCCCCCAAGCAACATCGTGTTACCTACTCCCTCTTAAACGTAATGCATAACTTCAAGAGCATTCTACAGCAAACAGCACAACTTTTATCCTAGAAACCACAGTTGAACTTAAAAAATTTCCGCATCCGCATGTACTCCTCCACACCGCATCCTACAAAACTGTTTCCAGCTGCCTGACCACTGTGCGGTCCAGCAGATACCGCGGTTGTACATTGCTTAGAGCACGAATCATACTGCGTTTAACGTGGTGATTTTCTTTATGTAATTCAGTGAGCAGTCGTTTCATCCTCTGGCGGTTCTGATCTTCCTCTCCCATCACAGGACAACCACAATCGATAATCGGAAAATCATTTTGGTCAGAGAGTTTGACTATATCGGATTCTTCTACATAAACTAGCGGCCGAATTACTGTATGTCGTTTATTATCCGCCAACATCTTAGGACTCATAGCTGCCAACTTGCCGGAATAGAACTGGTTGAGAAGTAACGTCTCAATGAAATCATCAAGATGATGACCAAGCGCGACCTTGTTGCAACCAAGCCGGTCCGCCACAGCATAGAGGACACCCCGACGTAAGCGGGCACAAAAAGCACAATAGGAGGAACCAGGGTGCCGATGCTCCTCAATAATCTGTGAGCAGTTGGTTGCTTCCATATGCACCTGAAAACCACACTCTTTCAGATAGCCATGCAGAACATCTTTACGATAGCCAGGGAACCCGGCATCCACATTCACTGCAATCAGTTCATACTGAATCGGAGCGCGGCGACGCAGTTGCTCGAGAATGTGCAGCAGGGCATAAGAATCCTTACCACCGGAAACAGCGACTGCAATTCGGTCACCATTCTCGATCAGGCCGAAGTCGCCAACAGCCTTTCCGGTCAGTTTTTTGATTCTTCGAAATTGGTTATTCTTGAGTAACAATGTTGACCACCTTAATCGCTTATTTTAACTCGATGGTCGGCATGTCTCTCTTGCAGACCGACAAACTCTCGAGCATCTTCCAGAATCAGGTAGAGAGAGGGAACCAGCAACAGGGTAATCCCGGTCGCAAAGAGGATTCCAAAAGCCAGACTGATTGCCATGGGTATGAGAAACTGGGCCTGCACACTGGTTTCCAGAATCATCGGCATAAGACCAAAAAATGTTGTCAAAGATGTTAACAGAATAGGTCGAAAGCGTCTTTGGCCGGCCTCTATAACTGCGTCCAGCAGCGACTTACCCTTCCTTCGCATCCGATTGGTGTAGTCTATCAGCAGTAAGGAATCGTTGACGACCACACCGGTCAAGGCAACAATTCCGAACATGCTCAGGATGCTCAAGTCGTACCCCATGATAAAATGCCCGAGGATTGCACCAACGATTCCAAAGGGGATTGCTACCATGATCAACAGCGGCTGGGAATAGCTGCGGAAAGGAATCGCCAGCAGGGCAAAAATAACGATCAATACCAACTTGAAGCCGTTAAACATACTCTCCATCGATTCCCGTCGATTTTTGTCCTCACCTTCCATGTCATAACTTAAGCCAGGATAATCAGCCATCAGTTTCGGTAAAGCAGTCAACTTGATTTCGGAGACAACCTCTTCCGCATTGGCCGCATGGCTGTCCACGGTCGCAGTCACATTGATTACCCGCTTGCGGTCGCTCCGATTGATCTTACTGAAGCCACGGCTCTCAACCAGAGTCGCAGCTCGATCCAGTGGAATCTCACCGCCGCCCGGCACCCTGATGCGCATGTTTTCAAGATCCCAGAAGCGTTGACGGCTCTCTTCAGGATAGCGGACCAGAACTTTGACTTCATTACGACCTCGCTGCAATCTCAATGCTTCAGAGCCGTAAAAAGCGCCGCGCAACTGTCGACCCAGGTTCTCTTCAGTAATTCCCAGAGTGCGTGCTTCAGGCTTCAGTCGGACCTTAACTTCCCGTTTGCCAAGGGTGTAATTGTCGGTAATGTCACCCGTACCCGGATATGTTGCAATGATGCCTTTAAGACGTTCGGCCGCCTCATCCAGAACTGTAAAATCCTCGTGAGCCAGTTGAATATCAATATTGGCGCCGAGATGAATCAGATTCGAAGTAAAGGTTAAGGTTTCCACTCCCACGATCTCTCCCAAGCTCTCGCGCCAACGATTGGCAATCTCGGTTGCCGTCACCGTGCGGTTCTCACTCGGGGTCAAAAACATGGAGATACTGGCAAGATTCCCGCCCGAGCTGGAGAAGTTACCGGCCGGACCTCGATCCGCTGTTGACGAACCAACATTCGCATAAACGTGGCGCATCACGGAATCACCCTGCGGAAGCTCCTTATCGTACTCGGCAACAATTGCGAGGCCGGCGTTAACGACCTGCTCCTGAACCTTAGTTGT
>DAOWJU010000079.1 GCA_030640215.1 Desulfuromonadales bacterium | reverse complement strand
TGATTTCATTAGTTATTATTTCGCCAATATGGGTTGCGACTTTATCTTTAGAATTACCGTTCGGCGCATTGGAGTTCGCCTTGATGCTGGCGTTATGCATCTTATTCCTGTTGGGCGTGTTTTTGGGGCGAATTAGCGGCATGTTTTGGTTGTGGGCTGGGATGCGAACACTTATTATTGCCGCTGCTACGTTAACCCTCATTTTTCTTTTAGCCAGTTCATAATCAAAAATACGTGGGCCCAAAGTCAGACTGTAGCGCCCCTAGCTCTCTAGACACTATCTGCCCATTGGCTAGCATGTGTTTTAGAAGTCACGACTTCTGAGAAGAAAACCGGCTTCTTATTGATAGAGATACTCAGGAAGCCTTTTAATCCACAAAACTATGCCACCAGGGTTATTCCTTGGTGGCCTTTTCTTTGGCTCAGTCAATGAATTACTTCTATCGGCTGCTATACTCATGTCAGGCTTAGTTCTGGGGAGTCTTCGGTGAGGTGACGATTTGTTTTCATTCTCTAGATTGACGATGTTTACCCTACTTCAATGCATCTTCTGTATCTGTATTTTCCCAACCTATGCTGCACGTCTTAAATGTGCTGATTTCCCAGTTGCATTTGAGTACGAAGGACCAGAGGAGATTAAATGTGTCTGCGAAACAGCAAGAGCAGCCGTCACATTTCTCAAAACACTTGGTCTAGAAACAACAGAAGTTATCACCATCAGGCTCGTTGAGCATCTCCCACCACATCAAATACATAATTTAGTCGGATGCTATAACCCTAGCTCCAGAGAAGTCGATCTGCTCACCTATTCAAAAGCTGTGGAGCTTTCACAGGAGAACAAATCGATGCTGGGCATCGGTATAAGTGAGGAGACTTGGTGTAGCTATGCGGCACATGAATTGGCTCACGCTGTCAGCAATAAGTACATTAATCCGGCAACCAAAAGCCACCTAGCAGGTGAGTATATTGCCGTGGTAACACAGTTAGCCGTTCTCACACCTGAGTCTCGGGAAAAGACTCTAAAGAAGTACCAAAATATTGAAGCCTACAAATCCAGGGCTGAAATGTCTGTGTACTACTACTTGTTTGCACCAAACGAGTTTGCAGTGAAGTGCTACCTTCATTTTGTGTCCCTAGATAAACCAAAAGAGTTTATTGAGCGTCTTGTCAATGAAGAGAACGGGGGATGGGACGGATATTGATAGACTCGGGGCTTCTCTTATAAATCACGATTTATAAGAAGATTGATTGTCTGGCAAGTAGGCTTACTATAAATCCTGTTGCAACTCATTCTTACATTACCTTGGGATATTTAGTATGCGGGGCCGCAGGACGAAACCAAGCACTGCCTGTCAGATAAGATCCAGATTACTACGGTTCAGATTGAGGTAGAAATTTTCCTTTTTTACTGTCCCAGGCATAGCTCCCGGCATCCCATAGTTCTTCCAGATCTTGCCAGTCAATATGAACACCGGACATATCTTCAATGGTGAAAGAACCCTCAAGCATTTCGCCATCATCAATTCGTCCATTGCCATCCGCATCGACCCAGTGAACGGGAGCAACGGCAATTTTGCTTTCGCCCTGAACGGCCACAGCAGACCGATTTCCTCCCCTGCTCGCAACAATTTCCCCCTGGAAACTTCCCTCTGTATTCACTTTGGCTGAGGGGTCGACCTGAACCAGGTACACAATCTGGTCTCTGTTGTCACCGGCTTTGATAATCCAACGTGCCACCCCATTTACATTATCAAGGCTCGACGCTGGTGGATTCGCTTGAACGATTTTCCACCCCTTGGGGAAATATTCGCGCAGGATAACTCCACCACTCTTGGCACGGTGCGTCATGCGAACCTGCACGGGAATAACACTGCCCGGTCCAGCAAAATTTGGCAGAATCCTTTCCGCAGTCACCAACGCAGACAGTGGAGGAGATCTATTAAGAGAGGAAAAGAGTACAAACAGAACCACTAAGACCAGAGCCACAAACATAAACCACATGAGTGGCGATTTTTTTTGCACAGGCAGTACTTCTTCTACAGACTCCTCTACGGACTTGAGCAGAATATCAACGAGTGGTACTTCCAGTGCCTCTGCCAGTTTCAATGCATTTTCACGCCGAATAGTCGGATAACGCTTGTTTTCCCATCGAGAGATCGTATCGGTGGTAACTCCGACCATCTTGCTGACATAAAACTGGGTCAATTGTTGTCCTTCACGGATACGTTTGACCTCTGTGCCATCCAGACAGACTGTGGATGATTTTTCGTCGTAATGATTTTGAGTCATGCCATGAGTCTATCAAGCGAATGTCTACCGAGTAAACATGAAAATAGACAATGTCGATAAGCCCGATTTTTCAACGCATAAGTAACCGTAATTACATACTTACAACCAGACATCTAACGACATTCCTCTCGATGTCTGATGATTTTAAAACAGGGTTCGGATATAAACAGCACAAATGAATTGAGGCAATTACGCCCAGACAAAAACCTTAACAACGGGAGAATGGAAATGAAAAAACTGGTAATCATCATGATGTTGCTGGCCTTCGTCGGTGCCAACGTTGCTATCGCTGCTGACAGCTACACCTATGACAACAAAAAAGGCACCGTAACTTTCGACCACAAAGCTCACCAGGCAGCTCTGGCTGACGACTGTGCCAAGTGCCACGAAGGCGAGCCTGCAAAGATCGAAGTTGACAAGAGCTTCGGCCACAAAACCTGTAAAGCATGCCACAAGAAGATGGAAGGCCCAACCAAGTGTAACGGTTGCCACAAGAAGTAATTTCCAAGTTTAAACAATGCTTCAACTAAGGGCGCTGGGAATCCAGCGCCCTTTTTCTTCAACGGCACTCATTTCTGCCACCCGTCAGGCACTTCTCATCACACCCTGCCCTACCTATTGGATTGATGGATTGATTATCTTGCAACCCGTGTTAATATCGGACAGTCATTAATCAATTGCTGGGAGGTACAGCGAATGAGCAAAAAACATAAAGACTGCTGGAAACCTGAAAAGCACCCATCTCACATGTGTAAACTTTTCAAAAAGGGTATGATGATGGAGATCGATCAACGTTCTGCAAATCCGACCGTAGCCTGCGCCAAATGTGGTGCCAAGGCTGACAACCCGGAAAATGTTTGTCAGCCGAAACCACTATAGGCCATGACTGATACCCCAAAAAAAGAACTGGTCAGGAACACCCTGGTCATCGTCCTCATCGGCGCCCTGCTGGTCGCCTGTTTCTGGATCACAAGTCCGTTTCTGCCTGCATTGATCTGGGCCAGCATGATCGTTATTGCTACCTGGCCTTTACTGGTTATAGTGCAGGAGAAGGTCAGGGGCCGTCGGCCTGCCGTCATGGTAATGATGGGGCTCCTGATCTTGATCTTCATTATCCCTTTCACTCTCGCCGTGGGAACCATCGTCGAAAATGCACCTCAACTTACGGCAATTGGGAAACAACTGGCCACTCTTGAGATTCCAGCACCCCCCGACTGGGTTGAACGTGTGCCAATGATCGGCAACTCAGCATCCGAACTCTGGCAAAAAGCAGCGGCAACCGAACAGGGAGAATTTGCCAAGCGACTCACTCCCTATATCAGCAAGGTAGCGGGATGGCTGGTGGCGCAGGCCGGTGGCTTTGGCCTGATACTGATCCATTTCATGCTAACCCTGATTTTTACAGCTCTGCTCTACATGAACGGTGAAGACGCTGCGAAAATGGTGCGGAGACTAGCTTACAGAATTGCAGATGAACGTGGTGAGAATGCTGCCATCCTCGCGGCCTATGCGATCAGGGCCGTAGCGCAGGGCGTCGTAATCACGGCCCTGGTTCAGTCGCTCCTGGCAGGAATCGGACTGGCAGTCATCGGCGTCCCATACACATCCCTGTTAACAGCACTCATTTTCATGTTGACCATCGCCCAGATCGGCGCTGGCCCGGTTTTAATTCCAGCAGTTATCTGGCTCTTCTGGAAAGGCAGCACAGGATGGGGGATTGCCATGTTGGTCTGGTCAATCTTTGTCATGAGTCTGGATGGTTTCATGCGTCCAATGCTGATCCGCAGAAATGCAAACTTGCCCCTGCTCCTGATCTTCGCCGGCGTCATCGGCGGGCTGATTGCCTTCGGCGTCATCGGTCTCTTCATAGGCCCGGTCCTGCTGGCAGTCGGCTACACTTTGATGACAGCATGGATCGATGATGAAAACCCTCAGAAAAGCACAACATCGGTTGTGAGTACGTCTACGATAACTGATGAATGAGAGGTAACTATTCAGCGCAAACTGTGTAGTCACCATATTTTAAAGCTAAGCAGGACGCGGATTACACGGATGAACACGGATTTTGAGGCAAGGTTCAAGGCGTTAGATTTTGTTAGATCCGTGTAAATCAGATTTTTATCCGTGTCCAGAAGGTTTTATTCATAATCTGACTTCAACCAACTTTAAGGAGATTAAATATGTCCGAAAGCACCAACCCGACAGCCCGTATAGAAACCAGCATGGGCGAATTTGTCATCGAACTTGATGCAGTCAACGCCCCGATTACCGTGGCTAACTTCATTGAGTATGCAAACGACGGCTTTTACGAAGGCACCATCTTTCACCGGGTCATCGATGGCTTCATGGTTCAGGGCGGCGGTCTTACAGCCGACATGCGCGACAAGGACAACAAAAAAGCTCCCATCAAGAATGAAGCTGACAACGGCCTGAAAAATGGTCTCGGCACTGTTGCTATGGCCCGTACTGGGGTCGTCGATAGTGCAACCAGTCAATTTTTTATCAACGTTGGCGACAACACTTTTCTTAACCACACCGCTCCGACTTCGCAAGGATTCGGTTACGCTGTCTTCGCTAAGGTAACCGACGGTATGGATATTGTGAATGCCATGCGCCAAGTCAAAACTGGCAACAGCGGTATGCACCAGGATGTACCGGTAGAGGCAATTACCATCCAGAAGGTTACGGTAGAAAGTTAACAATTCCTCAGAACGCGGGGTGTCTGCTATAATGTGGGCCATGGCACCCCGCGCACTGACCAGATGGCTATCCAGTTGCTATTATGGCATCAAACTATTCCCCTTCCGCAAGGAACGCAGGGAACGTTTGATTGATGGCCCCAAAAAAGGTTTTGTCGGCATTCAGATCGATGGCCTGGCATTCCCTTATCTTCAGCAAGCCCTTGACCGGGGCTACCTTCCCCACTTGGAACGCTATCTGCGCCGTGGCCACAAACTGGTCGAGTACCGTGCTGGCCTGCCGAGCACCACACCTGCAGCTCAATCAACCTTTTTTTACGGCAACGACCATGGCATCCCGGCATTTCGCTGGTTCGATAAGGAAACCGGGGAAATTATATCCTGCAATGATCCGGACCATGTGCAAAGCTTTCGGGAAAAATTCTTCGCAGGTGAAAGAGGTCTACTGACTGGTGGCGCCTCCTATTCGAACATCCTGGACGGCGACGCTGAACGCAGTATTTTCACAGTCTCTTCACCCCATCCAGAGACACTATTCGGCCGTATCGGCGGCTTTCGCATTGTCCTGCTGCTGCTGGTCAATCCATTGCGAACCTGTCGCATGTTTTTCGCGACTTTTGTTGAGTTCTGGGCTAATCGTAAAGACGAATGGCACCATCGGCGCAGAAAGAGCTGGAGCACCCAGGAGGGGCTCTTTCCACTTATTCGCATCTTCTGCAACGTGATCCTGCGTGAGATGCAAACCTTCGGCGTAATCGCTGAAGTCTATGCCGGTACACCACGGATCTACACCACCTACAGCGGCTACGATGAAATTGCCCACCACTTCGGCCCATCCTCCTGGCCAGCACTGAAGAATCTACAGTACATCGATCGACGCATCGGCGAGATTATTCGTGCTATGGACCATGTGCCTGGCGCTGACTACCTGCTGGTCATCCTCTCTGACCACGGCCAGACCCCAGGCTACCCGTTCCAGAATCGTTTCGGTGCCACCCTCGGTGATGCCATCAGCGCCTTTCTTCGTGAGAACCAGACGGCCTCGGTTTCATCTGGGTTCCTGGAATTTACCAGGGCGCAGATCGGCTACCTGCATGATGAACTGGAAGCCAGGCAGAAGAGTTGGCGTCATCGACTCTATCAACGCACCAAAGAC
>DAOWJU010000017.1 GCA_030640215.1 Desulfuromonadales bacterium | reverse complement strand
TGAGGTCCTCGAAAAATACTTTCGTGTCGAAAATGGCCGCTATCAGTTGATTGAGCGCATACGCGACAAAGTTGAATTTCTGCGCCACAATATCATGACTGACAGCGACTACCCTGCGGCGGATCTGATCCTCTGCCGCAACGTTCTGATCTATTTTACACGTCAGGAACAGGAACGCATTCTGTCCCGCTTTGCGATGGCCCTTCCGGAAGAGGGGGCTTTAGTTCTGGGCCGGTCTGAAACCATGGCCGATAAGGTACGCTGCTATTATCATTCGGAGTTTCCTGTGGAACGGGTCTACCGTCGTACGGTTGAATCTGTCACTGCATCTGTCGTTTAAAGAAGGCCTTGCCTCAATAGATTGTTGTCCTGTTTTAAGGAGTGGAAGCATGCGCGTCGAAATCAGTTACAAGTTCATTGTCGGCTTTCTCGTTGTGGTGGTTTCAGGGGTCATCGTTAACCTGGCGGTGCCCTACCTGCAAATTCCGCCGGAATTTCAGCAGTTCTTCAGCGTCGCCTGTGCTCTGGTGGTCGGATTGATCATCGGTTCGATTTTTTCCCGGGCGTTTACCGCCAATATTCGTCGTCTGACCTCGGCTGGTGAGCGGATCAGTCGCGGCGATCTTTCCGCCGAGATTCAGCTGAAAGAAAGCAGTTTTCCGGATGAGACCAGTGATCTGGCAAATTCCATGAATCAAATTCAGGAGAGCTTGCGTAGCCTGGTTGGCGACATCCGCGGCATTGCTTTCAAAGTTGCCGGCTCGGCACAGAGCCTTTCCGGGACATCGCAGGAGGTTTCCGCTTCATCCCAGGAGGTTGCTCGCACCGTTGACCAGATCAGCAAGGGCGCCGAAACTCAGGCTGAGATGGTGGAGGAATCGAACCGGCTTTTCAAGGAGGTTGCCATGTCAATCTCCCTGGTTGCTACGGCAGCAAACAAAGTTGTTGAATCGGCCAACCAGACTGTAGAGACTGCCAAGAGTGGTCGCGAGCTGGCTGGCGCCAGTCTCGGTAGCATTCGTCAGGTCCTTGCCGAAGCGGAGAGCAGCAGCCAACAAATGCTCAATTTTATTGGCCAACTACAGAGGATCAGTAAATTTGTTGAAGTAATCAACGGGGTTGCCCAAAAGACCAACCTGCTTGCCCTCAATGCCACAATTGAAGCGGCCCGGGCTGGTGAATACGGTCGCGGTTTTGCCGTGGTTGCTGAAGAAATTCGCAAATTGGCTGATTCAACCACCATCTCTGCCGATGAGATAACCGACCTGGTGGAAGGAATCCGTGCCGAGGGTCAGCTGGTGCAGTCCTCGATGGGCCAGGTGATCGAGGAGATGGAGAGCGGCCGTGAAGCGGTTGATCGAACCAATCAGGCGTTTTCAGCGATCACAGAGAATGCCGAGGGCACCAGAGCCAAAGCCAACAGTATCGCCGAACTGGCGGAACAGCAGATCACCAGCGCCGAACGGATCACCCGGGCGATTGATGAAATCGACAAGGTTGTTTCTGACAATGCAGCGGCAACCGAGCAGGTCTCGGCAGCCACCCAGGAGCAATCCGCCTCTATGGAGGAATTGGCTCAGTCGGCGCAAAACCTTTCCACCATGTCCGAGTCGATGCTCCAGATCGTCAAACAATTCAAACTGGTCCAAGACGAGCAAGAGTAAAGCATGGCGCTGACCCTGATTTTTACCCTCGGAGAAGAGCTTTACGGCCTGGAGATCGATGCGATCCAGGAGGTCATCGAAGATCCTCCTCTGCACTATGTTCCGCGTGCCGAGGGTGTTCTCTCTGGGGCGATTAATTTCCACGGGCAGATCCTCGCCGTGATCGACCTGCCGAGTTTGCTCGGCTTCCCGGGCGAAGAGCGCGATCATCGACAGGTGGTTTTAACGCCGCAGTTCAAATCCCTGGTGCTGACAGTCAGCGCTATTCAAAGAATCGTCAAGCTCGACCTCACGACATTGCAGCCGCCACCAGAACAGGCCGGGAAGAGTGCTATCCGTGGCGTGGCTGGTCTCGATGAAATGATGGTCAACCTGCTTGATACAGATGAAGTCATCAATCAATTGGAAAACAGCTATGCTGAATAGGAGAAAATTATGGCCTTACGGGTGATGGTGGTCGATGATGCGCTGTTTATGCGCAGCATGCTTAAGGACATCTTCGTCCGGGCAGGCTACGAGGTGGTCGCCGAAGCGGAGAATGGTGAAATAGCTCTTGAACTCTACCAGGAGATCAAGCCGGACCTGGTGACTATGGACATTGTGATGCCCAAAAAGAGCGGCATCGAGGCGCTACAGGAGATCATGGCCAGCGACCCGGATGCTTGCGTCGTTATGGTCAGTGCTCTTGGTCAGGATTCCCTGGTGCTTGAAGCGGTGGAATCAGGAGCAAAAGATTTTATCGTCAAGCCGTTCAAAGAAAACAATGTGCTTGAAATTGTCAGACGGATCACCGGGCAAGCCTGAGCGGTCGCCCGGAAACCTCTCCAGAAAAGTATCAAGATATGGACATGTCTCAATACCGGGATCTTTTCTTAAGCGAAACCCGGGAACATATCAATAATCTCAACCAGCTGGTCGTCACCCTGGAGCAGGAACCGGGCAACCGGGAGACTATTGACGCCCTCTTTCGTGAGGCGCACTCGATCAAGGGCATGGCTGCGACCATGGGTTTTGATCGTACCGCAGAGCTGTCTCATCATCTTGAAGATATGCTGGATGGCTTTCGTGCCACCGGCGAAGTCCCTGCTTCGACAGTTGATTACCTCCTTGCTGGTATCGACCTCCTCGATGGTCTGCTTGATGACCTGCAATCGAATAAGCCGGAAAGATCAATTGATGCCTTCATGGTGGAGACGCCCAATGAGGAACCAGCCAGGGAAGAGTCAGTCCTGACTGCTGAAATCCTGGAGGAGATCCCGGCAGAAGAGTTGGTTGCCGTCGCTGTCGAGGGAGAGTCTGAAGAGATCACTCCGGCCGACGAATCAGCACCAGAACCGGAGGTGGCCCCTGTCGTTAAGGTTGAGACCGAGGAAAGCAATAAAGCAGAAACGAAAAAAAAATCTGTAAAAGAGCCGGATGTTTTCAAGGTGCTGGTCAAGCTGGCCGAAAACACTCCGGCTGCTGCCGCCCGTGGCATCCTGGTCCTGCGTGAACTGGAGAAATCCGGTGAACTGATGTCGAGCAAGCCGGATATGGCGGCCTTGCGTGGCGGCGCACCCTGCCAGAAAATTCAAGCCTGGCTGCGTACCTCACTCGCGAAAATGCACATCGAAGAGGCTCTGCTGCGGATTAGCGGGGTTGTTAAGGTTCGCTTTATCGATGATCGCCGCAAGGACGAAAGCAGTGGCCGTGATGAAGGGGGGAGGACCATCCGCGTTCGCACTGATCTGCTCGACCAGTTTGTCAACCTGACCGGAGAGCTGATCACGAATCGCTATATGCTGCATACGGCAACCAACGGTCGCGACTGGGACAAGCTGACCCAGACCCTCAGCCAAACCAGTCGTTTAATCGATGATCTTCATCACCAGGTTCTTCAGGCTCGCCTGATGCCATTGGAAAATATTACCGGACGACTGCCGCGCATCATTCGCGACCTGAGCCGTAAAACTAACAAGGAAGTGACCCTGCGGCTGACCGGGGCCGAAGTTGGCATTGATCGTGTGGTCCTTGAAGCACTGACTGATCCACTGGTCCATCTTGTCCGTAACGCTGTGGATCATGGCATTGAAAAGGAAGGGGTCGTCACACTCTCCGCCCGCCGCGAAAAAGATCTTGTTCTGATTGAAGTTGCTGATGACGGCAAAGGCATGGATCCTGAACAGCTACGCCAGCAAGCTGTGGATCGTGACCTGATGACACCGTCTCAGGCCGCCAGCTTAAGCGACCGCGATGCTCTAATGCTGGTCTGTCGACCGGGCTTTTCCACGACAGAAGAGGTTACTGAAACCTCCGGCCGTGGGGTGGGTATGGATGTGGTCAAGGCAGCGGTCAGTAACCTTGGTGGCTCCCTGGATATTATCTCCGCACCCGGTGAGGGAAGTCGCTTTCAGATGCGGCTACCACTCTCCATTGCCATCATAAAAATTCTCTTGGTCAGTTGTGCTGGCCACCCTCTGGCCATCCCTCTCACCCGCGTCCAACGCACTCTGGACTTACCAACTTGTGACATTCAGCTTTCTGGACAGAAGCGGGTCTTTCGACTCGGCGAAGAAGTGGTCAGCCTCTACTCGTTGGCAGAAGCTCTTGGCCTGCCAGAAGTTGCCGCCGGAGAAACCACCTGGGTGGTTCTGACTGAGGTCCAGGGTCGGCGTGTCGGTCTGCAGGTGGACCATTTTCTTGGTCAACGCGAGGCTTTTGTTAAAGCTCTTGGTTTCCCCCTGAATCTCTTGGTCGGTCTGAACGGTGCGACCGTGGAAGGTAATGGTCAAGTTGTTTTCATTGTCGATCCCCAGGCTTTGCTTGAGAACCGCCAACTTTTCAAAAACGATTGACCCGGGAGAATCTGATGTCCTTTCGTGAACTGAACAACGTCCAGTTGGACGCTTTGAAAGAGATCAGCAACATCGGCATGGGCCATGCTGCAACGGCACTTTCGCAGATGATCGGTCAGACTGTCAGACTGCGGGTTCCGCATGTCACGGTTACTGAAATCAGTCAGGTACCGGAACATCTCGGTGGCGCCGAAAAACTGATGGTCGGCATCACT
>DAOWJU010000346.1 GCA_030640215.1 Desulfuromonadales bacterium | reverse complement strand
GGCTTCGCCGCTGCGACCGCCGTATTGGCGATCATGGGAATAAAACCTCTTTTTGCGTACTGGAAGAGTGCTAGGAGGCTGTCGGACTATCCATGACCCGACTGCAAATCCGGCTGTTTGGCCCATATTTCAGTTCCTTTTCGACTAATAGCTACGGCTATTACTCTCAAACGAGCTAAAATCTGGTCTCAAACTTCCGAATTTTCGCTTCGGCCCGTATCGTCCGACAGCCTCCTAGGCAAAATGCAACGTGAGGCCTTAGTCTCTCGACCTGAAAGAATGGCGACCACACCAAGTTTGTGATTGTGACTCGCAGGTCACCGGGCGTCGTTGTTTTAAGAACTTTCTCCAGACTAGTCGAGTACCGTCACCGTCTGGATCATGATCGGCTCCTCTGGCACATCGTCGTAGCCAGCAACGCTGGTGGTTGCCTGTTGTTCGATGGTGTAAACCACATCCATACCATCAACCACCTGGCCGAATACCGCGTAGCCGTACATCTCCGGTTTGAGACCACCATGATCGAGATCTTTGTTGTTCTCGGTGTTGATGAAGAACTGGGCGGTGGCGCTGTTAATTTCTCCGGTGCGGCCCATGGCGACGCTGCCACTCTTGTTCTTCAGTTTGTTGGTCGCCTCATTGATAATTGCTTCTCCGGTCGGTTTCTCATGCATCTCCGGGGTCAAACCACCACCCTGAATCATGAAACCCTTGATCACGCGGTGGAAGATGGTGCCGTCATAGTGGCCAGCGTTGGCGTAGGCGATGAAGTTCTCAACGCTGACGGGCGCTTTGTCGCGGTCGAGTTCCAGAAAAATCTCGCCGTGGGACGTTTCAATCTGGATCAGGGGTTTACTGCTCATGATTGTTTTCTCCTTCAGGGATGTCTTGTCAGGGCACTAGATTTTTTTCAGCAGAGTCTTTAATGTCACAATCTCCGATTTGGTCAAAGTCCGGTCACGGAAAATCGCACCGTAATAGATTCTGGCAAACTGACGGCACTCCTCGTTGTCAAGTTGCTCAGCAATCTCCACCAGTCCGGAGCCCGGCAACATCACCTCATAGCCGTAGCGTTTTTTAAGTCGGCCGCGGAATTCTTCGAGCAGGCGTGCCTCTTTTGATTTCCGTCGTAACGAAAAAACCGCCACAATCAGTACCACAGCGACCAACAATCCCCCAGCAATTTCCCGCCAATCTTCCGGAGCACGCACTGAGCGCAGATTGCGCAAACGAGCACCTGCTTCACGGAAAATTGATATCTGCTGCTGCAAGTCGAAAACTACGATCGCTTGTACCCAATGATAATTCAGGCTGTCGGCCAATTGTCGCAAGGCATTCAACTGTCCCTGGTCACGTATTCCCAGAGTGGTCGCCGCGTTGATAGCCCATTGACTGGGGTCAACGCGCTGCCAGCGATTTTCAGCCGTCAAGATTTCGACCCAGACATGGGCTGTTTCTTCGGTCACCAGGTAGTAACCCCCCATCGGGTTGTAATCGCCACCATAGTAGCCGCCAACCAGTCGTGCTGGAATCCCTGAAAGCCGGGCCAGGGTGATATATGCCGAGGCAAAAAACTCACAATAACCACGCTTCTTGGCAAAGAGGAAAGAATCGATCGCTTCAGGTCCGGAGGGCAGATCATCCTGGGCGTAGCTGAGTTCCTGGTTGCGGAAAAAATCCGCCAGGGCATTGATCCGCACGGTCACATCTTTGCCCTGATCGCGAATCTCAGCAGCCAGCTGACGTATGCGTGACGAGACCTGTTCCGGTGGCTTTAGGTAAAACTCGCGATCCAGCTTGCCGGTCACCAGCAAGCTGGCACCGGGACTGGCCCGCACCTCAAAGCGAAAACGGTGATCGATTGCGCTGCGGGCGACAAACATCTGATCGACGGTTTGCTCTTTACGCACCCCCGAGACCAGCGTTGGTCGATCCAGAGTCATCAGGTAACGGTCGGTACGCGGCTCCGGGTAGATCATAAAAATCACCGGAGCGGGACCCTCAACACGACCACCCCCTTCCTCGGGAGGATCTTTACGAACCCAACGTCCTTGCTCTGGGTGATTGAGAACCAGCGCCCGCCAGTAGCGGTCTTCCGGAGCCAACTCAGGACCTTCCGCGCGAAAGGCAAGAGCTTTGACCGTTGAAATCTGCGCAAAGCTTCCCGGCTGCACTGTTTCAGAAAGACCGACCTTGCCCATGGCGGAAGGGTTAAGAAAGTTCCAGAGTGGGTGGCGGGTTCTTGGCAAAACTACGAAAAAGACCATCATCAATAGTAAAGAGATGGCAGGCAGGATAAGACCGATTTTGATGAGCTTTTTCAAGTCCGGGCGCGTCATTGTCATATTTTTATCGGTGACATAGACGGTCAAGAGAACCAGGCCGAGGATTACGCCGAAAACCAGCAGCACCAGGTAAAGCGCAAAGCCGATTTCCAGATGAATCAACGAAGATCCCGCCAGAATAAAGAGCGCCAGAACAAAAATCTGCAGATAATCGCGGCCCGCTTTGGGCGTCAGCAAGCGCACGATCATCAGCACCACCATGGCATGCACGACCGGGATGGCAACTTCTGCGCGGGTGATCTGGACGGCATAAAAAGCCATACTTGCGAGCGCGATCAGGGTGGCGAGCCAGGTTGGCAGCGGATAGTGCTCACGACGATCGCACCAGAAGCCAGCGGGGATCGCGAGCAGCGCAACCGGTAGCAACGCTTGATCGAGGTAAGCCAGTATCGGTCCCATGCAGAGCAGGGCAACGAGACTGGAAAGGATATCAAGGAGTCTTTTGATCCTGACCATAATGAGCCCGATCCTGACCATAATGAGCCAGGGCCTGTAACAGGAGAAGTTTTTGTTGCTGACCGGAGCCTGGCGGGAGTTTCAGCTTGCCGGCTTTTAAACCAACCGGCCAACCGTCGCGCAGCCAACGCGTCACCAGGTAGCTGGCATGGCGCAGGAGTTGTTCCACACCTGAGCCGGGCAACTCTGCCAGGTCGAGAATAACCGGCTTACGAGTGGCCGCAGAAAGTTCCTTGACCTTGAGACGGTCGTGGCGAGCCGAGAGTTTCCAATGAATCGACTTGAGCGGCTCGCCACCCTGGTAGTCCCTGATGCGGTTAATGTCGCCTTCGTAGCCCTTCTGCCAATTCTGCTGAGTTCCTTGCCCGCCGCCGGGATCAGCCTGGCGCAGATCGGGACAAGGCTGCGGTGCCGGGAAAACCGTTACCTCCTGATCGAGAGTCAGACCTTGTGAGCGAATGAAAAAATTGACCGGGAAGCGCGAGCGTAGCGTCACCGCAGGCAGTTGACGGCGGCCACGGCCCGAGAGTGTGATTTCCAGGCTTTTCCGACGACCTTGTTGTGGATCAACCAAGGGGAAAAAGAGCGGTTTCTCTGCAACGATAATTTCCATGAGAAAGATCGGTAGCCAGCGTCGCCGGTTGACGAGTTCAAGGCTGAGCAAAGTTGGCAAGCCATCATAAATTTCATCGGTAGGCAGAAAGCGTACATCGACCCTGTCCAGATTCCATTTGCCCAGCACGCCGGAAACAGACATGAAGCCAAGCAGCGCGGAAACCAG
>DAOWJU010000213.1 GCA_030640215.1 Desulfuromonadales bacterium | reverse complement strand
TTAACCGGGATTGTTTTTGCACGAAAATTTCTGATATTTTTAAATCTGAAGTTAGATTCTCAAGCATGTAGCCCGTTGCTGCAACAGCCCTTTAGACAGCCACGGACACCACAACTGCGTAACAGCACAAACAAAACCAAACCGACTCATCACGTTGCAGCCCATGCTTCCGTAACAACACAGCCTCGTAGCGCACAACATGCCCAGCGCAGCGCAAAGCCATTCTTTATGTTACTTTCTTGGGGCTTGGCAAGAAAGTGACCCGGTTGTCGGCCGGGACCGACGATCTTTACGCTTTAGGTTGTACGCGAAACGATAAAACTTACAAAAAGAGCGTTACCGTTTCTTGTTTTGTGGAAGCGTTAACGAGTTCCGTGGACATCAAACTCAATAGCCAAGCAAGCAATTAATGAGTTTTCAACCACTCACGCAACCGCTCCATCCCCTCATCAAAAGAAACCTCCGGCTGATAACCAAAATCCCTACGAGCAGCACTGAGATCAAACCAGTGAGAAGTAGACAACTCTTTAGCCACAAAGCGCGTCATACGCGGCTCACCTTTGATATTGAAGAGGGTATAAATCTTTTCCAGAAGAGCGCCAAGCCAGTAAGCCAGCGCCGGTGAAATGGTACGGGTCACCGGCGGTAAACCACCGGCATCAAGGATGCGGTTGACCACCTCCCAGATCGGCAGCGGTTCCCCCTGTGAAAGGAAGTAGGCCTTACCAGCCACAGCGGAACCAATCTCAAGATGATCAGCAGCCTGCAAGTGAGCAAGCGCGGCGTTATCAATATAGATGGTATCAGCCAAGCACTCACGACTGCCGAGCTTACGCAAAGCACCTTTGGCACCCCGCTCAAGAATACGCGGCACAAGGTGATTATCCTCCGGCCCCCAGATCAGATGCGGACGCAAAGCAACAGTTGCCAAGTCACAATCATTGGCTTGCAACACCAACTGTTCCGCCTCGGCTTTGGTCTGTGGATAAAAGGCTTCAAAATGATCTGGATATGGAACTGATTCGTCAACGCCCTCCATATCAGTACCATCAAAAACCACACTCGGAGAGCTGGTATACACCAAACGCTTGATGCCGTGCTGACGACAGGCATCAATGACATGCCTGGTGCCTGAAACATTGGCGCGATAGAATTCCTCGTAAGGCCCCCACACACCTGCCTTGGCAGCGACATGAAAAATGATATCGCACCCCTCGGCGGCACTTTTAACCGCCTCGGCATCGCCCAGTTCACCACGGCAATGTTCAACTCCAAGCTTTAGCAGAGCAGGATGCTCATGGCGCGAAAAGGAGCGCACTTCGACACCACGTTCACAGAGCAGCTTGATGATCGCCTTGCCAAGAAACCCGCCGCCGCCGGTCACCAGAGCTTTCACGAGAGCTTCTCCTCTGCCCAGACAGCCAACTTTTCACGAAAGATCTTGGCGTTATGACGAATATCGACGGGAAATTCCGGATGAAAGAGGAAGGCCTTGATCTTGCGAGTCACCTCATGCTCAGCACCTATGGCAACCAATTCCTGATGAATTTTTGCAAGATTTGAAGTGTCGGCACCTTTTTCCAACTCGACACAGAGAACCGGCCGGGCCTGACCCGACGCACCGACACCAACCAGGGCGGTACGAAAGACAGCCTGGTGAGTGTTGAAAATCGCTTCGCAGGGGATGGTGAAGAGCGTTTCTTCTGCCGTTTCAACCCGATGTGCCTTACGTCCACAGAACCAGATCCGACCCTGCTCATCCCGATAACCGAGATCACCCATGCGATGGTAGAAACCGGCATGGTCCGGATCGGCAATTTTACCAAGAGCAGTCGATTCTGCCCGGTTGAAATAACCCTGCGTCACCTGCGGCCCCTTGACAACAATCTCACCAATCTCGTCGACGCCGAGCGTCAAGCTGTCATCCCATGTCGCAATCGGCTGATCGGAGATGGCAATGATCTGCAGATCAATTCCCGGTACCGGCTTGCCGACACAGACCCCACGACCCTGATCGGTCGCATCGCGAGTCTCGCTGAGGATTTCGGCGCTGCCGATCGAGCAGACAGGCAGTGCTTCGGTGGCACCATAAGGAGTAAAGACCTGCGCTTGCGGTGAAAGCATTTTGCAAAAACGTTCCAGCACTGCCGCCGGAACGGGAGCCCCAGCGGAAATCGCCCGTTTCAGACTCGGCAGCTTAACATCCTGTGCCTCACCGTAACGACCGACCCGGTTGATCAGAGCCGGAGAACCGAACATAGTAGTGATCTGAAACTTTTCGATGGCGGCAATAATCTTGGCAGGATCAACATCCGCTGGCCGGGTAAAGTCCATCTCTGGAACCACAGATGTCATCCCCAAGGCTGGCGCAAAGAGGGCAAAGAGTGGAAAAGTCGGCAGATCGATTTCACCGGGGCGGATATCGTAGACCTGGCGCAACATCTCAACCTGTGCGGAAAAATTGCCATGGCTGTAGATCGCGCCTTTCGGCACACCGGTACTGCCGCTGGTAAAGAGGATCGCAGCAGTTTCATCGTCAGCGGTCTCTGCTGTTGTGTATTGCTGGTTGTTGGCAACTCTGGACAGGATTTTTTCAAGATTCGAACCGCCCCAGAGGAATCGTCGACCCACAGTCAGCAAGGTATTGACAGTCGGCTGCCCCCAGCCGAGCAGGACACGGGCCAGATGCGCTTTGGGAATACCGATAAAGGCTTCTGGTTGTGCTTCGGCG
>DAOWJU010000244.1 GCA_030640215.1 Desulfuromonadales bacterium | reverse complement strand
GACCGCGAACCTTATCAAGGTCGGCTGCAGTAAAAGTCTTTTTGCGTAAATCAAGCATTTTCTGGATATAGACGAGGCAGAGATATGGCAAATTTAGAAACCATGACCATCAACATGGGTCCACAGCATCCCTCAACTCACGGGGTGTTGCAGCTGGTCCTGGAGTTGGACGGCGAGATTGTCCGTAAGGCTACGCCGCATATCGGCTTTTTGCATCGTGGTGTGGAAAAGTTGGCGGAGCATCGCACCTACCATCAGATATTGCCCCTAACTGACCGGCTCGATTATCTGGCGCCCATGCACAACAACCTTGGTTACGTGCTGGCGGTGGAAAAGTTACTCGGCATTACTGATGATATTCCTGAGCGTGCTCAGGTGATACGTGTTTTGCTCGCTGAACTGACTCGCCTTAAAAGTCATCTGGTCTGGCTGGCATGTCACGCTCTCGACATCGGTGCCATGACCGTGTTCATCTACGCTTTTCGCGAGCGTGAGCACATCATGGACATTTATGAAAAGGTCTCTGGCGCACGTATGACTACCAACTATTTCCGTGTTGGTGGTCTGTCTGCTGATCTTCCGGATGGTTTGGATAAAGAGATTCGTGATTTTGTCAATTCCATGCCCGGTCATATAGCTACCTACGAGGGGCTACTGACTGGCAATAAGATCTGGCAGAAACGGATACAGAATGTCGGCGTGATCAGCGGTGAAGATGCCATTGATCTCGGTGTCACCGGTCCTTCCTTGCGCGGTTCCGGGGTTGACTGGGACCTGCGTCGCGACCAGCCTTACTCTGGTTACGAAAATTACGATTTTGAAGTCATTGTTGAGGATGGTTGTGATACCTGGGCCCGTTATGTTGCTCGCCTCAAGGAAATGCATGAGTCCTGCAAAATTATCCATCAAGCACTCGACAAGCTTAAGCCAGGCCCGGTTCTGGCTGATGCGCCGCAAATTGTCCTACCGTCAAAGCAGGATACCGTTAACACCATCGAGGGTCTGATTCACCACTTTAAGATCATTAGTGAAGGTTTCAAGCCTGACGTCGGTGAAGTTTATGTCGGTGTTGAGAACCCTAAAGGTGAAGTCGGTTTCTATCTTGTTTCTGACGGATCTCCAAGACCGTATCGGATGAAAATCCGTCCGGCCTCATTCATCAACCTTCAGGCCTTGCCCAAGATGTGTGAAGGTTCAATGATTGCCGATGTTGTGGCCGTTATCGGAACCCTGGACATCGTGTTGGGTGAGATCGACCGTTAATCAGCGGCGAGGAGAAGGAATCAGCCATGAGTGAAGCAGTCGAAGCAACTGTAGAAGAGCAAGATACAGATCTGACGGGAGCTAATCAGATTCTCGATAAGTACGTCGATTTCCCTGGTGCTCTGATGCCGGCGTTGCAGGAAATCCAGGAGTTTTACGGTTATATCCCTGAGCCGACAGTGCACCTTACGGCGGGACGTCTGAATATTTATACCAGCCAGATTTACGGAGTGCTGACGTTTTATGCGCAGTTCCATCTTGAGCCACGTGGCAAATACATCGTCCGGGTCTGCATGGGAACCGCCTGTCACGTTAAAGGTTCTGGTCGGATAGCCGACACCATAAAAGATCGTCTGGGGGTCGGCCATGCCGAGACCACCGAGGATCTCAAGTTTACCGCCGAATATGTGGCCTGCATCGGTGCTTGCGGTATGGCGCCGGTCATCATGGTTAACGAAGCTACCTATGGTTCGTTGACAGTCCAGAAAACGGACGAAGTCATCAAAAAATATCTAGAGTTGGACTGATAACTCACCGAGGATTTTATGGCCGAAACAGCTGAAAATATCCAAGTACTGATCTGCACCGGAACTGGTGGCTTTGCCTCTGGTGCCCAGAGTGTCATCGATGCTTTCGAATCCGAGTTTGAGAAGCAGGGCGTCGAAGGGAAGATTGGCAAACGTTGTGATATCAAGAAGACCGGTTGCCGTGGTTTATGTGCCAACGATGTTCTGGTTGATGTCATTCTTCCTGGCCAGGAGGCTGTGACTTACGATTTCGTGACCGCAGAACTGGTGCCGCAGATCGTTGAAGATCACATGCTTAAGAATGAGCCTGTTGCGAAGAAAGTCGCGGGCAAATACTACAACCAGTTTCTTGAGAAACAACAACGTATTATCTTCTCTCGTTGCGGCACGATTGATGCCGAGAGCCTGGATGATTTTATCGCCAACCAGGGGTTCACCGGCATTAAGAAGGCTGTGACCATGACTCCTGAGGAAGTGATCGAGGAAGTCAAAAAGTCTGGTCTGCGCGGCCGTGGCGGCGGTGGTTTTCCCACCGGTGTCAAGTGGTCCTTTTGTAAAGCCACACCTGGTGACCAAAAGTATCTGATTTGTAACGCTGACGAAGGTGACCCAGGCGCTTTTATGGATCGATCGGTGCTTGAAGGCGATCCCTATGGTTTAATTGAAGGGATGATGATTGCTGCTTATGCGATCGGTTGTAAATTTGGCTATGTCTACTGCCGTGCTGAGTATCCGCTGGCGATCAAACGTCTGCAAAAGGCCATCGACGTCTGTACTGAGAAGGGTTACCTCGGTAAGGATTGCATGGGCCTTGGCTTTGAATTTACCATGCGCATCAAGGCTGGCGCCGGAGCTTTTGTTTGTGGCGAAGAGACTGCCTTGATGGCCTCGATCGAAGGCGAGCGTGGCATGTCCCGACCCCGTCCGCCCTTTCCGGCGGTAAAAGGCTTGTGGGGTCATCCGACGAATATCAACAACGTCGAAACTTTCGCGAACGTTTCCTATATTCTCTATAACGGCGCTGACTGGTATTCCTCAATTGGCACCGAAGGCACCAAGGGTACCAAGATTTTTGCTCTGACCGGCAAGGTCAAGCACACTGGTCTGGTTGAGGTTCCTGCTGGAACCACCATGAAGGAAGTCATCTACGACGTCTGTGGTGGCATTCTTAACAACCGTAAGTTCAAAGCGGTTCAGGCTGGTGGCCCTTCGGGTGGTTGTTTGCCCGCAGAGGCACTTGATGCAGAGGTTGATTATGACTCGCTGATCAAGGCTGGAGCCATGATGGGTTCCGGTGGCCTGGTGGTTATGGACGAGACGACCTGTATGGTTGATATCGCCCGTTTCTTCCTCAATTTCACACGTGTCGAGTCTTGCGGTAAATGTATCCCCTGCCGCATCGGTCTGAAGATCATGCTTGAGATTCTTGAGAGGATTACTCAGGGCGAGGGTCGTGAAGGCGATCTCGAATTGCTCGAAAGCATGGCCTACGATATTAAAAAGAGTTCGCTCTGCGGCCTTGGTCAGACCGCTCCTAACCCGGTTCTCTCTACACTCCGTTATTTCCGCCATGAGTATGAGGCGCATATTAGGGATAAAGAGTGCCCATCGCATGCTTGCAAACCGTTGCTGCATTTCAAAGTTATTGAAGAGAAATGTAAAAAATGCGGTATCTGCCCGCGTGTCTGCCCGGTAGATTGCATTACCTGGGAAAAGGGACAGGTCGCGGTGATTGACCGTGAGAAGTGTACCGAGTGTACATCCTGCTACGACGCCTGCCGTTTTATGGCAATCGAATAGTCATTAATTATAGTCATTATTTAAAGATCATCACTGACGATAAGAGGACACGATGGTTAACCTGACAATCGACGGTAAACAAGTCACGGTCAGCAAGACGGCCACACTTTACGAGGCCGCTAAAGAGGCCGGTATACATATCCCAGTGCTTTGCTATGCCAAAAAGCTCTTGCCTTATGGTGCTTGCAGGGTCTGTCTGGTGGAAGTAGAGCAGATGAAGGGGCGTTTGATCCCCTCCTGTACCACGCCGGTTGGTGAAGGCATGGTTGTGACCACCACTTCTGATGAGATCAAGAAGGTTCGTAAGACGGTGATGGAGTTCTTGCTGGTTAATCACGTTCTCGATTGCCCGGTTTGCGATAAGGGCGGCGAATGTGACCTTCAGGATCTGGCTTATGAGTTCGGGTCAACCTCCAATCGTTTTGAGGGTGAAAAATTCGATCTGCCAACCGACGAAGTCAACCCGCTGATTGAGCGCAACATGAACCGTTGTGTACTCTGCGGTAAGTGTGTGCGCGTTTGTGACGAGATCGTTGGCTACGGTTCCTACTCATTTATTAATCGTGGTTTTGAAACCAAGATCGCTACGGCCTATGATCGCGGTCTAGACTGTGAATTCTGTGGCCAGTGTCTCTCCATGTGCCCGGTCGGTGCCCTGCTGCCGCGGCCGTTCAAATTCAAGGCTCGTCCCTGGCAGTTAAAGGAAGTCGACTCAGTCTGTGGGTACTGTGGTAATGGCTGTACCGTGACCTTTGGTGTGCTCGGCAAGAAGATTGAGACTATCCGTTTTAATGACAAAATTGGTGTCAACGACGGCAACCTCTGTGTTCGCGGGCGCTTCGGCTACTCGTACGTGAATCATGAGGACCGCCTGACCAAACCTCTGGTACGTAAAGATGGCGATCTGGTCGAGACTGATTGGGACGAAGCTCTGCAGGTGGTCGCTGATGGTTTGGCAAAAGCTCAAAAGGGTAAAGGTGCTGGCATTCTTTCCGGCGCGCGCCTGACCAACGAAGAACTTTTTATGCTCAAGCAGGCTGCCAAAGCTCTTGGGACAGAGAACCTCGATCACTCTGGTGGCGAATGCTATAAGGGTGTCACCGAAAGTCTGCAAGAAGCAATCGGCGTGGCCGCATCAACGGCGACTTTCCCGCAAATCGAGAAAGCCAATGTCGTCCTGGCAATTCGCTCTGATTTCTATGAAACGCATCCGGTTGTCGGCATGGTGGTTAATCAGGCTATTCGCCGTAACGGTGCAAAACTTCTGGTGCTTGCTGACAAGCGCGGCAAGTTGGACAAACTACCAGGTGCTAAAACTCTGTTGAGTCAACCCGGGTTGGAACTTGACGTCCTCAATGCCATGAGCAAAGTTCTTCTCGACGAGGGTCTGGCTCAGACTGAAGGTGTTGACGGTATTGAGGAACTCAAGGCAGCTCTGGCAGACTTCAGCCCGGAGCAGGTTGCGAAACGTAGCGGGGTTGATGCTGGACTGTTGCAGGAGACGGCGCGTCAGTTAGCTGGCGCAAAAAATGCTGCCATTCTGATGGCCTATGGTCTGCCTTACCAG
>DAOWJU010000308.1 GCA_030640215.1 Desulfuromonadales bacterium | reverse complement strand
CGCCGCAGCGTGCATTTTTCTCCAGCAGCAGCACCCTGGCACCCTGGCGCGCTGCAAACCCGGCAGCAAAGAGCCCGGCTGGGCCACCGCCGACGACTATGACGTCATATTGTTTCATACTGGAATCCATTCGTAACTATTCAGCACATTTGTCCTTAAATCATCAAGAGCACCCCCCTGCTCGTTGTCCTCGCTTCCCCCCTGTAAAACAGGGGGGATTGAGGGGGGCAATTTATATTGCGGAATAGTTACATCCTTTTTATTGACAGACAATCTGTGGAAGATTTCTCCACAGAGCTACAGACAAGATAGCAGGCTTCAGGAAGAAATCGACAATTTAACTCATATTGCTTCATCTTAAGCCATGACAGCTGTGAAAAACATGCTTATAATGATGGCCCGCACCTAATCTTTCAGACGAGGAAACCGATGAGCGACGAAACATTTGACGATCAGGACATGAGTGAAGAAGGCAGTTTTGCCGAAATGTTTGAGCAAAGCATGGTTGGCAAGACTCAGCTTGAACCGGGCCAGAAAATCGATGCCAAAGTACTACAGATTGGCAGCGAATGGATTTTTCTTGATATCAGCCAGAAGGGAGAGGGGGTTCTCGATCGTAAGGAACTGCTTGACGATGAAGGCAACCTGACTGTCGAGGTTGGCGATCAGGTCAGCGCCTATTTCATGTCACGCAAAGGCGGCGAAATGCGTTTCACCACCCGCCTCGGCGGCGGTTCTTCCGGAACGGCCCAGCTTGAAGAGGCTTGGCGCAATGCCATTCCGGTCGAGGGCCGCATCGAAAAAGAGATCAAGGGTGGCTACGAAATCAAGTTGCCGGGCAACGTCCGTGCCTTCTGCCCCTTCTCGCAACTTGGTCTGCGTCGCCAGGATGATTCGGCTGAGGTCATGGACACCACCCGCTCCTTCCGCATTACCCTGTTCAGCGAGCAGGGCCGCAACGTCGTCGTCTCGCACCGGGTTATCCTCGATGAAGAACGCCAGGAGCAAAAAGCTGAGCTGATGAAAACCCTTAAGGAAGGCATGGTGGTTTCAGGGACGATCACCAACATCCGCGACTTCGGTGCCTTTATCGATATCGGCGGACTCGAAGGTCTTTTGCCGATCTCCGAAATTTCTTATGGTCGTGTGGAAAATATCGAAGAGGTTCTCCAGCTTGGCCAGGAACTCGAAGTCGCTGTCAAAAAATGTGACTGGGAGAATGATCGTTTTTCCTTCAGCCTGCGCGACACCCTGGCCAATCCATGGCTGAAGGTCGAGACCAGCTATCCGGTCGGTTCGACTCACACCGGCACCGTCTCACGACTTGCCAAGTTCGGTGCTTTCATCACTCTGGAAGAAGGCATCGATGGCCTGATGCATATTTCAAGAATCGGCGGAGAGCAGCGCATCAAGCATCCCCAGGATGTGCTGAAAGTTGGCCAGAAGCTGCAGGTCAACATCGAAAAAATCGACCTTGACGAGAAGCGTATCTCGCTGGTTCCGGTTCGTGATAAAGGTGACGAATCAGAAGAGACCTCATATGAAGAAAAAGCCTCGGGCGGCATGGGTTCCTTTGCCGATCTGTTCAAACAGGCCCAGAAGAAAAAGTAACCGCTACGAAGACAATTTAAAGAGATCAAAGAGGGACACAACGCCATTAATCCTATGGGGAAGTGTCCCTTCTTTAAATGACAACAAAGATGAAATCTGCCGAGCCCCTTGCGAGTGGCAATCAAATCAACCCATCAGACAAACATGACAACACACGCCTCGGTGTGATCTTTGGCCTGGCCGCCTATTCGCTCTGGGGCTTTTTCCCGGTCTTTTTCAAAGCTCTGGAAGGAGCGACACCGCTGGAGATCGTCTGCCATCGCATCTTCTGGTCGGTGGTCTTTCTCTTCATTCTCGTCACCGCCCGTCGTCAGCTTGGCCAAGTATTCATTACCCTGCGTAATCGTCAAATTTTACTGACCTTATGCGGATCAACACTGCTGATCGCCACCAACTGGCTGGTTTTCATCTATGCCGTCCAGCACGGCGAAGTTCTTCAGTCGAGCCTGGGATATTTCATCACGCCACTGCTCAGCATTCTGTTTGGCTTCATTTTTTTACAGGAAAGGCTGAACCGGTGGCAACTCTTCAGTGTTCTGCTGGCTCTGATCGGAGTCCTGAATCTGGCTTTTCACCATGACCAGTTCCCCTGGATTGCGCTTATTCTTGCAACTTCTTTTGGCCTCTACGGTCTATTACGCAAAGTAGCACGGGTCGAAGCGATGATTGGCCTGACGGTGGAAACTCTCCTGCTCGGCCCATTTGCCCTGGCCTACATTATTTATCTGACAACACAGCAGGACAGCTCGTTCCTTGCTGGGACATTACGCCTCGATCTGCTCCTGCCGCTTTCCGGCGTAGTCACCGCCATTCCTCTGCTGCTCTTTGTCGCCGCCGCACGTCGGTTACAGCTGGCGACTGTCGGCTTTCTGCAATACATCACCCCCAGTCTGCACTTTATCCTGGCCGTCTGGCTCTACAATGAGCCCTTTTCGCAAGGACATCTGATCAGCTTTCTTTTCATCTGGGCAGGATTGGGGGTTTATTCATGCAATACGGTCTGGAAAAACCGGGCAGCGTGGCGGGGAAATCGGGATAGGCAAACGCTCTGAGCATATCAACCTGAGTTGTTGATCTATTGACCTGGCCACAACAATCTATTACCCTGCCGCCATGATCTGATTTGCCCCCCTGGATACGGACGCCTTTACTGCCTCACCGGCACGTCTCGATATCGTGGAGATCTTCCCATTGAATAACGTCTTTATTGTGACACCCAGTTATTTGATCAAGAAGAAACGTGACTTTACCGGTGGCATCAAGCAACTCACCAGGTTAGGTTTCAACGTCATCAATCAGGAATTCCCGGAGTCACTCCCCTCACCGCAAGAGAAGGCCGACCAAATCCACGGGGCCTTTGCCGATCCCGCTGTCGATATCATCCTGGCCTTGCGCGGAGGGTACAGTGCGATGAAGTCTCTCCCTTACCTCGACTTCGACCTGTTCAAAAAACACCCCAAAATCATCGCCGGCTTCAGCGATTTGAGCGCATTACTCAATCCGATCTTCGAGCGCACCGGGCTGGTGACCTTGCATGCCCCCATGGTTATCAATCTGGGTACGCCAACGGCATTCACGCTGAAGTCGTTGATGAACGCCGTCAACGGCTATCCGGAGAAAAATCTGTTCAAAGGAGTCCGCTGTAAGGTCTACAATCCAGGTGCTGCTACCGGGGTCCTCAAAGGCGGCAACCTGATCACCTTGACCGCTCTGATCGATACGGACTGGGAGATCGACACGACCGGTTCGATCCTGTTTCTCGAAGATGTCGATGAAGAATTGCACGAGGTGGATCGCTTCCTGACCCAGTGGATCCTGACCAGGAGATTCAAGGAGATCAAGGCACTTATCCTCGGCGATTTCCGGGGGATCAGCAGCCAGAAGATCTATGACATCCTAACCTCGCAAATGGACGTGAACTTCCCGGTTGTGCATTGTCCTTACATTGGCCACGTTCAGAACAAGATCACCTTGCCGATCGGTGCAGAGGTTGAGCTGAACACGGACAGCAAGCAGCTTGTGATCAGAAAGATGTCCTTCCCCGGAGGGAGTCGATGAACATCCTCTGGCTGATCATGATTTGCGTCAGTATCGTCTTCGCCATTTTTACCGGCAACCTGGAAGCGTTTACAAAATCCATCTTCGATGGCGCAAAATCAGCAGTGGAGATATCGCTTTATCTCCTCGGCATCGTCTCGGTCTGGATGGGCATCACCCGGATCCTGGAAGATTCCGGCCTGATCTACCGGATCGCGCACCTGTTCAAGCCGATCATTTCCCGGTTGTTCAAAAACATCCCCGGCGATCATCCGTCAATTACGGCCATCACTCTGAATGTCCTGGCCAACCTGTTCGGACTTGGCAACGCTGCCACACCGCTGGGAATCAAGGCCATGCAGGAACTCGATTCGCTCAATGAGGACAAGGGCACCATCACGCCCGAGATGATGACGTTCATCGTCATTAACACCGCCAGTATCCAGCTGATCCCGTTCTCAGTGATCGGCATCCTTGCCAACTACGGACACCGGAATCCGGCTGCAGTCGTGCTGCCCGTGCTGATTGCTACTGCGATTTCGACCATGACGGCGCTGCTGGTGTTGGCTGCGTTCAGGAAGGTATTCAAATGATCGAGTACTTTGAATACATCTCTCTGCTTATTATCCCGCTGTTCATTCTGTTTACGGTCCTCTACGGAACGTTCAAGAAGGTCAGGGTCTATGATTCCTTCGTCTCGGGCGCAAAAGAAGGGCCTGCCATTATTCTGAAGATTTTTCCCTATCTTTTAACCATCTTCGTGGCCATTAAGGGGTTCCAGGCTTCAGGAGCGTTCGATTATGTCAGGAACGCCTTTTACGGCGTGTTTGCTTTTCTGGACATCCCGATAGAAGCCTTCTCCATGGCGGTCATCAAACCCCTCTCTGGAAGTGCCTCGACCGCACTGTTTGCAGACATTGTCACAACCACCGGAGCTGACTCCATGGCCACCTATATGTCGGCCGTGATCATGGGCAGCGCTGAAACCACTTTTTATGTACTGGCCGTTTATCTTGGCTCCGTCAGTATCAGAAAAGCCCGTTATCTTGTCCCGGTCTGCCTGGTTGCGGATTTTATCGGCATCGTTGTGGCTATTTTCGTTGCGAAGTGGTTTTTCTAAATGTGCAGAGTTCTAGGTATCACCAATTTCGACTATTCCAGGCATCAGGACATTGTTGAACGCTTCTGCGAGCTCGCGCGCAGCGGCCTGGTCATGGCCGAAGACCCGCCCGGACACGAGGATGGCTGGGGGTTGGCCTTCTACCAGGAAGGGCAACTGGTCGTGCATAAAAGCGGCATCAATCTGCTTGAAGAAACCGACAAGGTCATCGGCATATTAAGCGCCGCGAAGGCCTCGCCTGTGATGATTCTCCACCTGCGCAAATCCGCCTGGGGAGACAGATACAGCACCCGCCACGCCCATCCTTTCCATCACAACAACACTGTGTTTTTTCATAACGGAGTGGTCTACGACTACCAGGGGTTGATCCCCGATATCACACTGCCGGGTCTCGGCGCAGACGCCCTTGATACGGAGGTTTTCTTTTATCATGTTATGAGTGGCAAGGGTCTGGATCTGGGTCGGGATTTTCTTGATACGACTGCGTTGATCAAGCGGAAGCACAAATTCTCGGCGCTGAACTGCCTGTTCAGCGATGGCGTAAAACTTTTTGCATATCGTGATTACGCCAAGGAACCGGACTACTATTCTCTCTATAAAGCCTGCTCGGAGAACTCCTGCCTTATTTCATCTGAACCTCTTGATGAAAACATGCGCTGGAAGATGATGGCGCAGGAAGAATTTTTGACGATTAACCTGGATACGGAGACATGACGCTCTAGCAGCCTGTCGAACTATCAATGAGCTGGCTGCAAATTCGATTGTTTGGCCCATATCTCAGCTCCTTTTCGATCAATAGCTACGGCTATTACTCTTCAAATGAGCTAAAATCTGGTCTCAAACACCCAAATTTTCGCTTCAGCCCTGATTGCCCGACAGGCTGCTAGGAATTTATCAGACGATACGGGCTGAATCAGACAACTCAGGAAGAAGAAACAACTATGGAACTTAACAATCTACACTGCATCGACCTCGACATGCCGGCCATGGAAGGTTTTCGTAAATTTGTCAGCTGCTGGCTTTATCGCACTGACGATTTCACCTTTGTTGTTGACCCCGGACCACTCTCAACCATGCCGCACCTCCTCGCAGAACTGCGCAAGCTCAAGGTCGAGAGACTCGACTACATTCTACTGACCCATATTCATATCGACCATGCCGGCGGAACCGGGGCGCTGGTAAAAGAGTACCCGAGCGCTCAGGTTATCTGTCACCCAAAAGGGATCAAGCACCTGATTGACCCGGAACAACTCTGGCACGGTTCGCAGAAAGTGCTCGGGGATCTGGCCGAGGTTTATGGCGAGATTCTGCCGGTTCCAGAAGCCAACATCACATCCTCAGAGCAACTCGACAATTGCGGCATTAAGTCCTTTCAGACACCAGGCCATGCCATACACCACTGCTGTTATCTTCTTGAGGATCTGCTATTCGGTGGTGAAGTCGCCGGTGTGCACTCTGAAGTCAAAGAGGGAATCTACCTGCGTCCGGCAACGCCGCCCCGCTTTATTCTCGAAGTCGCTCTCGATTCGCTACAGAGGATGATTGAGCTGCAACCGCGCTATCTGGTCATTGCCCACTACGGGCTTGTTGAGCCCGCCGTCGACTACCTGCAAATCGCCAGCGAGCAGTTAAAGCTATGGGTCAAGGGAGTTGCCTTGCTCACCGACGGCAATAAAAGTTCGAGCGAGCAGGAGATATTGGACTGGCTGCTGCTGCACGATAAATATTACCGCAATCAAGCACAACTCGATTCCGACATCCGCGCCCGCGAACTTTATTTTCTGGGCAACTCGATCCGTGGCATGAGTGATTATATTGGCAATCTCACAGCGGAAGAGAGACGGAAGCTGTGTCAGGCGTAGCAGTGCTAGCGAATGGCTTAGGATGATCTTTTGAAATGAACAGGATCGAGATTGGGGACTCATTCCATATGTGTCCCCAATTTAAATTACAGCAGGGTTGATCTTTGGCAATTGGATATCGATCAGGATCAGTCCATGTGCCAGAATGGATCTTTCTTCCAGTCTTCAGGAAAACCCATCTCTAAAAGAGGGACAGTTGGGTTGTCGTCAAAAAGATCAGACAGGCGATGTTGCCAATTAGATCCATCGGCAATCACATACATGAACTTGTAGAGTACAACAGCCTGCGCATAGAGTCTGTGGTTGTTCTCTCGGCCGTTGATTCGTAGTTGGCGCTCATAGTCTCTGGCGATCATCGGTTGAATGCTGAATT
>DAOWJU010000055.1 GCA_030640215.1 Desulfuromonadales bacterium | reverse complement strand
TAAGGTCGTGCTGGTCGCAGCCAATCTTCGCCAATGACGGTGAGGTTCTAGGCACCTTTGCCATATACTATACGGAACCGCGCGAACCGGGACCATTCGAACTGGAGCTAATCAACTCAGCTGCCGACCTGGCAGCGTTGGCAATCAATCACAAGCACGCGATGTCAGCGTTATTAAAAAGCGATAAACTCAAAGGTGAATTCATTTCAACGGCAGCACATGAGCTGAGCACGCCACTGGCATCGATCATTGGCTATGCCGAACTGCTGCTCCATGCGCAGGGGGGTGCTTCCATCGCAACGGACAAAAGAGACGAGTTCCTCAATATTATCATTGAGAATGCGGAGATGCTGTCGCGCATCATCGATGACCTGCTTGATATTGGTAAACTTGAGAATGGTTATTGTCTGGGTCTGCAAAAGAAGCCAGCACCAATTCGCAAACTAATTGCCAATGTGGTCGATCATTTCGAGCAAAACGCACCGCAACATCTTTTCAGCTTGCATACAAGCGATGAGTTACCGGAGATGGTAGCGATCGATGAAGGGAGAATTGTTCAGGTGTTGAATAATCTGCTCAGCAATGCGGTAAAGTATTCTCCCGATGGTGGATTGGTTGAGCTGGTGGCAACAGCAAACCCAGAGATATTGCAGATTTCCGTGATCGATCACGGCATCGGCATGAACGAGGAGCAGCTTGAGCGGATTTTTGACAAATTTTACCGCGCCAATGCAGACGACACAGCGGTTCATGGGTTGGGACTTGGAATGAGTATTGTTAAGGAAATCGTCGAAACACATGGCGGTGAAATCAAAGTAAAAAGTGCTCCAGGTGAAGGGACTCAGATACATTTTACCGTGCCATATTCGTAGTGGCTGAACTGACGTTATTACTGTAAAGACTTCGACGGTTGGGAAATCATTGATCAAAGCCAGACATCCCGACCAGTAGCAACACAAGAGCGACCTTCCCGGGTCGCTCTTACGTTTTTAATCTTCGACCCTTTCCGGGACGCAGCACTCGCGCGAGACGCTTTCAACTTGATTCGCTTTTCTCTTCAAGCTATCGTCCGACAGGCTGCTCATTCATTCAAACACCCCCCAGGAGGCTCGCAAGCGATGAAACTTGCCAAGTCGATTTTAAAAAAGTTCACACCACTTTTTCAAAACAGCTCATTTTTCATGCAGGGGCAGATGGATATTAACCCCAAATCTCGTTGGAACAACGCATCGCTCCGCAGTGAAACAGGTGGCTTCTACCCCAAAGGTGACAGCTCTAAACGTCAGATCCAAAACCTGGAACCCTGGGACAATACCCGCCGCGACATGATCACACTCATGCTTCGTACTTTAGTGGAAAAAAATATTGCCGGTGCCTTCGCCGAATTAGGGGTTTATAAAGGCAACACCGCAAAGCTCATTCATCACTATGCACCGGAACGACAACTGCACTTATTCGACACCTTCGAAGGTTTCACCGACCGCAGTGTAGACGCCGAAAAAGGTCATACTGATTTTGAAACTAAAGGGAGTAAATTTTCAGATACTTCCATCACGCAGGTTCGAAAATACATCTCACCGCAAAATGACAACATCACTTTTCACCAGGGGTACTTCCCTGACAGCCTGCCCAAAGATTTCCCCGAGCAGGAATTTGCCTTTGTCCACCTCGATGCCGATCTCTATGAGCCGACATTCGAAGGTCTCAAATATTTTTATTCACGAATGAGCAAACAGGGCATCATCCTGGTACACGATTACAATGCCTGGATTGGAGCTCGCAAAGCGGTGGATGATTTCTTTGCCGACAAAGAGGAACTGCCCGTCCCCATGCCCGACAAAAGTGGCTCAGTGCTTATTATCAAACAATAAGGTAACTCTTTAGCACAATCTGAATTATTTATAAAAAGGCCTGTGATCCCCGAATGATTTTATCGGGGATCCACGGTTTCAAAATCTGGATTCCCGACTACACCCTCGGGAATGACGGTATTTAGATAATGCTGAGTAGTTACAGAATAAGCTACTTTTTTCCCTTCACTTGCGTACGGGTCGCTATCCTTCTCCAGAGTTTTTTAGCATCACAATCCAGACGTTTACGGCCAAGATAGATCAGCAAAAAACGCATGCGGTCCGTACGGCTCCAACCTTGGGAATGTCGATTCAGGGCATAAAGGTCACGGAAGGTTGCGTAGCGGCGAAGTATTTTCACCTTGGCCTTTTCCAGGTCAATAATACGCACGTTGATCGCGGTTTCAGAGAGGCGGACAAAGATGTGTTTTGGGTAAAAGCAATTGTGCTGAATTTTGTGGCCGTGCATTCGGGACGTAACCGAGGCGATGGCTTCCATCAGGCGCTGCCGGGTGTTTCTATCCGGCCAGCCTTCTGTCGACCAACGTTTAACTAAATTTTCCAGCGGCTCATAGCCATCAAGCGCTTCGCTGCAAAGGATCGCACGCAGATCACCTTCGACTTTACGCACAGCAAAATAAACCGGTTCAAGCGCAGGGATAGATGCCTTTTTGAAACGTAGAATATTTTGAATTTCCCGAATGAAGGTCGACATACCAAAGGGGTGCAGCACGGTACGGGTAATATGGTTCTCCTGGCGTTTGAGAAAAACCCCCACCTTGCCACCTTCGGGCAATTCCAGATCGCAACGGGAGACCCCACTCCAACCACCACGGCGTTGATTGGGCTCTTCGAACCAATCGAGCTCCAAATTCCAAAGTTTCTCGAAGCTGTCCAGATTGTTATGACGTAAGATTTCTCGCCAGTGATCCGGGAAATGGTCCTTCATTTATTCTCTCCTAAACGATCCGAGATGGTGGATTTCACAAATATCGCCGATTTTGTACAGGCCTTTTTATCAACAAATCACCCCTTAAACAAGCCCCCAAGATCGAACCTTAGCCGGAACTTAGCCAATTCAGAGAACAATTGGTGCCTGCAATTTTACAAATTTAAATAAGACCTGAAGCACTGAACTCATAGCAACGAAACATTGATTTTTCTTCATGTTCGCGCTAGTCTCAGGTCGCTTTTCAAATACCACACAATCAATAAGGGGGTGCATAGATGCAAGTTCTTAAGCCGCTGCTGGTCGCTCTACTCTTTTTTGGTCTCTCAATTTTAACTGGCCCTTCGGCCTTTGCCGCCAAGGGTGGCGACCCAACGGCCAACTGGAAACCCAAGTTCGATCCAAGTGGGGCGGCATATACATATCTGCTGTCATGTGTCGGCCATCCTGCCATTGAAGGTGTCGGCGTCAGCTACCGCATTCGTGACAAAGTCTGGGAGAAAAGTAACGGCCGTCTCTATGTTGATTTCCGACCATTATCACAAATGGGTGGAGAGAAAGACGTCATCCGCAAGTTACAGATGGGCGCAATCCACGGCATGATGAGTTCCTCGGTTGCCGCAGCAAACCTTTCAGACACCCTCGGCATAGTGAACCTTCCTTATGTCGTCGATACTTTTGAAAAACTTGACCAGTTCCGTAATACCCCAAAACTCTGGCAGCCATTTCGGGATGCAGCGTTGCAACAGAATATTGTGGTGTCGGATGTCACCGGATATGGATCCTATGGCTGGGCAACAAATTCACCAGTTAAAAACCTTGCAGAGGCAAAGTCGATCAATTTTCGCATTGCCCAGGCTCCGGTCAACATAGACTTCTACAAAGCCTGGGGGCTCAAATTCACCGTCATGCCCTGGCCGGACGTTCCACAAGCATTACAAACCGGGGTCATTACTGGTCTTGATCACACTCCCATCGTCTGTAACATCAGCGGAAAGTTCAATGTGGCCAAAAATTACACCCAGCTTGACTATGCCCAAGGGCTTTATATCCATCTCACCAATACACGTTGGTTAGACAAGCTGCCACAAGACCTGCGCAAAATCCTCCTCGATACGATTGCCGAGGAAAGCGCAGTCGCCCGCGCTCTGACCCGCAAACAGCAGGCTGACCAGATTGCAGCTGCCAAATCAAGCGGGGTTTCGTTCTATAATCTTTCTTCAGAGGAGAAGGCCCAGTTAATCAAGCAGGCAAAACCGATGTACGATAAGTGGGGCAAGAAAATCGGTGCCGATTATTTACAACAAGTGCGTACTACGCTCGGGCAATAAATCTTCCCGAGATTGAAAAGAAAGAAACGAGTCCGGTTCAAGACACAGACCGTTTCTTAGCGTAGAGATAAAACGGCCTGCTCCATTTTTTTTGGAGCAGGCCGTAACTAAATTGAATCCCGTCACAGGTCAAACGTTCTGAACGGGGCGAAAAAAGTCCTGGTTACGATGAACTCTTTGTTGAGTCGCTTGCAATAAGCCATAAATTCGAGTTGCGCGCAGATCGCAATTGAGCATCCGCTCTGCCAGTTGACACCGTGCTGGCTGTCCCTGGTAGAAGCGCCGCAGCGTGGCCCGTGCCCGGGACGGATCACTGATCAGCGGCAATGAGCGCTTTTTGCGTGCGTTGGCCAGAACCTTCCGCCCTTGCTCCGTAGCGCCCAACAGGCGCAGATAGAGGGGGCCACTTTCGAGAAAGCCGACCATCTCAGTAGCGGAAAGCTGTAACAGCACGTAACTTAAGATGCGCTGAATACGGGTCAAGGTCCACTGGCGTGATTTAATCAAAGCCACCAGATCGGTGTAACTCTCAGCCGTCATTGCCGCTTCAATCAGACGTTTATCCAAACCATCCGTCACTTGGCAAAGACCTTTGAGTCTCTCCGGCTCCTGGAGCAGAAAACTCTGTAAAGCCGTAAAGAGGCGTTCACGATCAAGATATCTGCCCTCGGCAAGGGCCTCTTTCAGGATTTCGTGGCCGGGTGCTGGTAGGAGATGGTCGACCTTGTCACCCTCGGCAATCAGCTTGCGAATCCCGGTTGCACTGGCGATATCATCTAAAACCTCAGTGCTATGATAATCAGCGCCAAGCCGCGGGATCGTAAAAGCGTGCATCTGACTGGAAGTGATTTGCAAAGCCCGCAGGTATTCGATGCCGAGGATATTGTTCGGTGACGCTAGCGTTTCTGGCGACAGATTCGGGTACAGTTCTGTCATGACCTCTGCCCTCGCTACGGGATAACTAACTCCACACCGCAAACGCTCGCGCGTTCCATCCTCGATTGCATCCGACCTTTCAATTAAAAGTCGTGCAATTGTTTGCAATGGATCGATTACTCCAGTCTCACTACCAAAGCAGAGCGCGTCAACAACCCCTAAAGCATCCAGGGTCTGCACCGCGCCCATGGCGAAATGAGGGGCGCTGTTGCAAGCAAAGGGGAAAGGTAGCTCCAGCACCAGATCGACACCAGCCGCCAGCGCCATTTCGGTGCGTACCCATTTATCGACCAAAGCAGGTTCACCACGCTGCAGAAAATGTCCGCTCATCACCGCCACGCTGGCATCGGCAACAGTGATGCGCAGACTTTCCCGCAAATGATGCAGATGTCCGTTATGGAATGGATTGTATTCGGTGATCAGGCCAACTATACGCACATCAGATATCCAACTTGTAATTCCACTATTCCTTACAACCCTACAGCTTTACAGCGCTCTTGCTCCGTTCACCCAAAGGTCTGGTTTTCCTGCTCCATCACCCTGATAAAAGTAGTTCGTTTGCTTAACTCCCGTAAGGCAGAAGCACCAACATAGGTACAGGTCGAGCGTAGCCCGCCGAGGACATCCTTGACTGTCCCATCAAGAGGACCACGATAAGGGACCTCAACGGTCTTGCCTTCGGAAGCACGATAGTTGGCAACCATACCGGCATGTTTTTTCATCGCGGTTTCTGAGCTCATCCCGTAATAAAGTTTGAATTGCTGACCACCGCGTTCCACCAGTTGGCCGCCGCTCTCGTCGTGACCGGCAAACATGCCACCGAGCATCACGAAGTCGGCCCCACCTCCAAAGGCTTTGGCCACATCCCCGGCACAGATACAGCCACCGTCAGCGATAATGCGGCCACCGAGGCCATGGGCGGCATCGGCACACTCAATCACAGCGGAGAGTTGCGGGTAACCGACTCCGGTCTTGATCCGCGTGGTGCAAACCGAACCTGGCCCAATACCAACCTTGACTATATCAGCGCCAGAGAGCAGCAATTCTTCCACCATCTCGCCGGTGACGACGTTGCCTGCGATGATGGTCTTGTCGGCAAAAGCCTGACGGACTTTGGCAACATATTCAACAAAAGATTCGGCATAACCGTTGGCGACATCGATACAGATGAACTGTAATTTCGGATGCTGGCCAAGAATCTGCGACAGTTTGTTAAAATCATCATCTGCCACCCCGGTACTGACCATAATCCGCTCGAAGATATCATCATCTTGCTGGCGATCAATGAAAGTCTGCCAGTCGGCAAGGCTGTAGTGTTTGTGCATGGCGCAAAGCATGCGGTGTCTGGCCAGCACCTCAGCGACCTCAAAGGTGCCGATGGTATCCATATTGGCGGCAATGATCGGCACACCGCTCCACTGTTTCTTACTGTGCAGGAAAGTAAACGTCCGCTCCAGCTCAACCAGGGAGCGGCTTTTCAGAGTCGAGCGTTTAGGCCTGATCAGTACGTCCTTAAAGCCCAGTTTCAAATCGGTTTCAACGCGCATAGGAAATCCTTTCGATGCATCTGGTGACTGTTTGCTCCGATCCTGACATTATACTTCTATTCTGCTGCCAGCACTATAGCCGAACGGTTATCTGTTTCGCTATGCAGTTTTCTTCGTGAGACACAACCGTCCGGTACGCTAAGGCCTCGACCCCGGAGCTGACTGCTTCCCTGAGCAAGCGACCATATTCGGCATCAATCTGATCCGCCGGAGTAAAGACCTCAGCTTCACCGCGCTGTACCAGAAAAAAGATCACCGCCCGCCAACCCGCTTGTTTGGCTTCCATCAGGTCACGCAGATGTTTTTGTCCACGGGTTGTGACTGCATCGGGAAAGCAGGCAACGCCGGGCTCGCAACAGAGAGTGACATTCTTCACTTCCAGGAGGACCTTCTCACTGGGCCCTTGCAGCATGAAATCGATACGACTCTTGGCAAAAGGGAATTCGGGGCGCACCGTATAATCTTGGAACTCGGGGATGATGTTGTTGCGTAAAGCCTCTTCGACCACCCGATTGGCACGATGAGTATTGATATCAACCCAGAAGTGGTTGATCTGGACCAGCTCCCAGGACCAGGCAAGCTTGCGTTTCGGGTTATCGCTTTTGGAGAGAAGCACAACTTGGCCTGGCTCCGCGCATTGCCGCATGCTGCCGGTATTCGCGGTATGGGCTGTCACCAGGGTGCCATCGGCCAGTTCGACATCGGCCAGGAAACGCTTGTAACGGCGCACCAGTCGCCCTTCGATCAGTGGTTGGGGTAATTTCATTGCAACTCCTTGGATTTATCTGACATTGTAACCACCAAAGCAGAGAGCAGCAAAGAGGAAAGCATT
>DAOWJU010000201.1 GCA_030640215.1 Desulfuromonadales bacterium | reverse complement strand
GCCGTTCAAACTCCTTGTATGTCGCTGATATCCTGGCCCTTCCTTACCCCAAAGATAAAGAAGATATAGAGCTGAACTTCTGGGAACAAGCCTTGGTCGATGATGTTGCAAATCATCTCATTGATTTTCGTCGCAGCGGCGAAAAAGCACCCGTCCTTACCAAGGCGGACGAATCCGGCTTGCACAACTTCGGAGAAATGTATTGTAAGATTCTCAATCCTGTATACAAAGAATTTAGACCGTTAGAACCGATACAGCTGGGTGCTTTTATCTGCTATCCCTTTTGCTACGGTGACTCTCCTCAGACAACCTTGCCTGAGCAAGACAAACTTGCCCCCTACCTTGATGGTTTGTTGCGTCGCCAACACGGTAGTCGTCTGTTCATTAATCGTATTCTCCGTTTGTACGAAGAGAATGTGATTCTCATGATCAAACCGAATCAAAAACGTTTCTGGCTTCGTTCAATTGCTCTACGCGATGCCGATGAGACCTTGGTTGATCTTTTGGAACAGGGGTATTGAGTGTCGTGATGGCTCATTCTGAAAGAAGAATGCTTGGTGGTGCTGGTGTTTTGCGTGGCCCGGCCCCTAACGCCCAATTCAACAGTGTTGCCGAGCTTTTTTCTCTCTCTTTGCCTCTGCTTGCGAAGTCGGTTCAGCAGGATAATATCAAAAACGAAAATGGACTGAATAGGCGCTTGGCGCGTTTTGTCTCCAGTGTTGCGGACAAAAATGGACTTCCATTTATTGCCCAGCCTGAAAGTATGGAGGACGAAACCAGCGGCAGTAGCCCCGCCACGGATATCGGCATTCATCTCAAAGTAGATGACATTGAGAGTGACCCACCTAAAATCACGGTTTTCGAGGGCAAACGATTGTCCACGAAGCTACCCAAACATCGAAGAAAAGAATATGTATTTGGGCATGATAAGGATGGAAAGCACGTTAAGTGTGGTGGTATCGAACGGTTTAAGTTGTCGATTCATGCCAAGGAGTTTAAGTATGCAGGTATGATCGGCTACATTCAGGATGGAATTCCTGAGAACTGGCGAACACAAGTCAACGCCTGTATTGCTGAATTGAGTTGCCAACAACATAACCCGTCATGGGCAGTTCAAGAGCAATTGACATCGCTTGCGACGAATGAGCGAGTCTCCGAATGTTCGTCAATTGTCAGCCGTGTGGACGGAAATCTTCATTTGACACACTTATGGATTGATCTTGGGCAAGAGGATTAGGACTGCTCTTGATTGCTTAATTTCGCATGGTATGTTCTCCCCATGACTGAACACAGCAAGGACTCCTCAGAAAAGCTTTCAAAAGATACAACTAGAGAAGAACTACGTCTGCTACAGGAAGAGAACTTACGTCTCAAAACTTTGCTAAAGAAACACGATATTGTTTGGCAAGAAGTTAGCAACCCTCCCAAAGAGACCTGTGAACATTCTCCTGATGTTCAGCCGGTCAACCTCTCCATAGATCAAAAAGTTGCACTTTTTAGGCGCCTTTTTCGAGGTCGAACCGACATTTACCCGACGCGGTGGAAATCGGCAAAAGGGAGATCCGGCTATTCGCCTGCTTGCGGTAATGAGTGGAAGACAGGACTGTGCAACAAGCCAAAAGTAAAATGTGCTGGTTGTGACAATCGCCTCTTTCTTCCGGTTACAGATCAAGTCATCTACGATCATCTGTCAGGAAAACATATTGTCGGTGTCTATCCACTCCTAGCGGATGACTCCTGCTGTTTTCTGGCTGTTGATTTTGATAAATCAGATTGGGAAGCAGATTCCAAGGCTTTCATGCAATCGTGCATCGAACTGGAAGTCCCTGCTGCGTTGGAAATTTCACGATCAGGACAGGGCGCTCACGTTTGGGTGTTCTTCTCGCATCCAGTGCCCGCATGCGAAGCAAGACAACTCGGTGCGGCGCTGATTAGTTATACCTGTGACCGTACACATCAGCTGTCTCTTGCCAGTTATGATCGCTTTTTCCCAAACCAGGACATCATGCCAAAGGGTGGTTTCGGCAACTTGATCGCCCTGCCGCTACAGAAACAACCACGTGAGAGAAACTGTAGCGTCTTTGTTAACCTTGATCTGAATCCACACCCGGATCAATGGCAGTTTTTGGCATCATTGAAGCCGATGACACCGTCTGAACTGGAAGCCGTTCTCCTGCGAGCAAGTGACGGCAAGCACCCACTTGATGTGGCATTCTTCTCTGAGGAAAGTGATCGCAAACCCTGGCAAAGGCCGTTAACTGTTCAAAAACAAATCTCTGGTCTAATGCCAGAGGAGTTAACTTTGGTTTTGGCCAACCAGATTTTTATTGCTAAAAACGAGCTACCTCAGGCACTGGCAAATCGTCTGGTTCGCATAGCAGCTTTTCAGAATCCCGAGTTCTACAAAGCACAGGCGATGCGACTGCCAGTCTGGGACAAGCCTCGCATCATAGGATGTGCTGAAAACTTCCCACATCATATCAGCCTCCCCATTGGTTGTCTTGAGTCAGTGCTTGAGCTATTGGCTCAGAACAATATTCAGACAGTAATACAAGATGAACAAGTGTCGGGGAAGAAGATCGCTGCAAAATTTACCGGAAAGTTACGCAACGATCAGAAGACTGCGGTCAGAAACATGATGAAGTATGACATGGGTGTGCTTTGCGCTCCGACAGCATTTGGGAAAACTGTCACGGCTGCGGCAATGATTGGACGTCGTAAGGTGAGTACCTTGATTTTAGTGCATAGGACAGAGCTCCTGACTCAGTGGAAGGAAAGAATGATGACATTTCTCGACCTTCCAAAAGAGCTGCCTGGGGTGCTTGGAGGAGGTAAGAACAAGCTCTCCGGGAAGATTGACATCGCCGTTATGCAGTCACTTTCAAAACGAGAAGATATTCATGCTGTTCTTGACTCATACGGCCAAATTATTATTGACGAATGTCATCACATTTCAGCATTTTCATTCGAAGCGATTCTGAAGCAAGCCAAGGCAAAATTTATCCTTGGGTTAACTGCGACACCCGTGAGACGTGATGGTCACCATCCAATCATTTTCATGCAATGTGGCGCAATCAGACACACTGCCGCTCAACCCAAGAACCTTCCGACTGAGCTTGAGGTATGGCCTCAAAAACTTACTGCACCACAGTGTCCTCAGGACGCAGAAATCCAAAATGTTTTTAAGGCACTTGTTTGTGATGAGCGACGGACAAGCCGGATTGCAAAAGACATTATCAGTGCGTATCAGGAGGGAAGAAAAGTTCTGGTTTTGACTGAACGAACTGAACATTTAGAACGGCTCCATAGTGTCCTGAGTGAAGAGGTGCCAAGTTGCTATGTTCTGCACGGTCGCCTGTCAAAAAAACAGCGAGCAACAGTATTTGACTCGCTAAAAAAGCTTGATGGAAATGCGCCCAGAGTGCTACTGGCGACAGGTCGTTATATCGGAGAAGGGTTTGACCACCCGCCCCTTGATACACTGGTTCTCGCTATGCCGATTTCATGGAAAGGAACACTACAGCAGTATGCTGGACGTCTGCACAGAGAGCATTCCGACAAGAAGGATGTCAGGATATATGACTACGTTGAATATGACCAACCTAAACTTGCCAGGATGTGGGACAAACGTGAACGAGGGTATCGGGCGATGGGGTACAAGGTACGTTCATAGGGTAGGCTTGTATAACCATAAGTCAAGTCTGACACAGGTCCTTTTATTCGGGTTTTGGGTCTGACATGATCTTGGGCATGATGCGAGAGTGAAGAGTGGTCAATTTGGGCGGTGTGATTAGTGAGTGTGTAGTTTCGAGTGTCGTTAGTGCCAACCTGCCGAAAGCAAATTACTGTCACTTCACCCGCTTGACAGCAGTACGGTACTGTAGTACTGTTTGTGCCACGAATTTGTATTTACAGGAGAGACCGATGCAAGAGACGACAGCTAATCTTTTTAGACAAAATCTTAAATCCGAAGTTGATCGCTGTATTGACAATCACGATGTTTTACGGGTGACCAGGCGTAAAGGTGAGAACTTTGTAGTCCTCGGTGAAGCTGATTGGCGCGCGATTGAGGAAACTCTGTATTTGAATCAGGTCCCTGGGCTTGTTGACTCCATTCATGCTGCCGCAGCAGAGCCGATCGAAGAGGGGACGGTTGTCGAGGATCTTGACTGGTGAGCTGGACTGTTGTTCTTGCGCGGGCTGCGGTCAAGGATGCTAAAAAACTCAAGGCTGCCGGATTGAAGCCAAAGGCGGAACGTCTTCTGGAAATTTTACACGATAATCCATTCGCGGAATATCCAGTATACGAAAAATTGGCCGGGAACCTTCGAGGATTCTATTTTCGGCGAATCAATATTCAGCATCGTCTGATCTATTCAGTCGATGAACAGCAGAAAGTCGTACATGTTTTAAGGATGTGGTCACGTTATGAGTGAACTGTGTCAGTCTATAACTTATAGTCGATTGCATTTGAGCCGAACTTGCACCTAAATGTTCCGAAAAACAATTTGTTATCATTTAACCCCTCAGCCGCCAATCAATTTGAGAGTTTTTGGTTCACCTCCTTATAGCTTTACAGCTTTTTAGCTACCTTGTACTATGTGCAAACTTGGTCTTAATATGAAAATGGTGGCATGAATGAAGTACTCACGAGTTTATATCGAATCGGTTGGCTATGAACTGGCGCCGATTGTCGTCACATCGACGGAGTTGGAAAACCGGCTGAAGCCAATGTACGACGCCCTGCATATTCCTCTCGGGCAGTTGGAAGCTCTGACCGGGATCAGAGAACGGCGTTGGTGGAAACCAAATACGCGTATTTCGGCAGGGGCGATTGCTGCAGCGAAAAAAGCTTTGCGCGAACGGGATATCTCCCCAGCTGACATTGGTGCGGTTGTCTATGCCGGTGTCTGTCGAGAACATTTCGAACCAGCCACGGCCTGTCAGGTTGCTTCGGCCCTTGGCATACAGGGTGATGTGGCGGTTTACGATACCTCAAATGCTTGTCTCGGCGTCCTTAATGGTGTCCTTGATATCGCCAACCGCATCGAACTCGGCCAGATCCGGGCCGGACTTGTGGTCGCCTGCGAGAGTTCGCGCGAGATCAATGAGATCATGATCCAGCAGATGCTGGACAAGCCGACGATGGAAAATTTCACCAAGTCGCTGGCAACTTTGACCGGTGGCTCCGGTGCGGCAGCTGTTCTTCTCACGGACGGCTCCTTCACGCCAGCGCGCCGACCCCGTCTGCTTGGTGGTGTCAATCTCGCTGAACCCCAGCATCACACCCTCTGCCGCTGGGGAATCATGTCCGAAGACCCAGAAAATCATGTTCCCTACATGCAGACCGATGCTGTCGCCGTTATGAAGTATGGCGTAAAGCTCGGCAAACGGACCTGGGACGCTTTCTCCAAGGAACTTGATCTCACAACTGACCGGATCGACAAGGTCATCTGCCATCAGGTTGGCGAGGCTCATCAAAAATTGATTCTGCAGACGATCGGACTCTCTGCAGAAAAAGATTTCTCTTCTTATGAATTCCTCGGTAATATGGGCACGGTCTCTCTTCCGGTGACTGCTGCGATTGCCAAGGAACGCGATTTCCTCCTGCCTGGTGATATCGTTGGTTTTCTCGGTATTGGTAGCGGTTTAAACTGCCTAATGCTAGGTATCCAGTGGTAGTAAAGGGTCTATAATCTAAAGAAGCACCACAGGCACAAAACAGAACTCAAACAGAGCTTCATATTTCGTTTTTATCCTGTCCATCCTGCATATCCCTGTAAATTCAGCTTCTGATCTCAGGGACTTTATCTGACAAGGATGGACAGGATATGCAGGATGGTTAAGCCAGAACAAAATCAAACACTTCAATGAGTACATTAATGAGCGATCTCTACCCCTTTGAAAATAATTTTCTTGAGCTGAACGGCTTGCAATACCACTATCTCGACGAAGGTCAGGGTGATCCAGTGGTTATGGTGCATGGCAACCCGAGCTGGTCTTTCTATTATCGCAACCTGGCCAAGACGCTGCGTGATCGCTATCGTGTCATCGTCCCCGACCATATCGGCTGCGGTCTTTCGGAAAAACCGGGTGATGCGGATTACTCCTACACATTCAAACAACGCGTTGATGATCTTGATGCCCTACTTGAGCATCTTGAGGTTCGCGAGCGGATTACACTGGTTGTGCATGACTGGGGGGGGATGATCGGCATGGCTTACGCTTCCCGATATCCGGAAAGGATTGCGCGTCTGGTGATTCTTAATACCTCCGCTTTTCACCTCCCTGCTGGCAAGAAATTCCCCCTGGCTCTGAAAATCTGTCGTAATACGGCCCTTGGTGCGTTTCTCGTTCAACGGCTGAATATGTTTGCCATGATGGCTGCCAGGGTTGGCTGTAAGCGCAACCCGATGTCCGAGGCGCTGCGTGGAGCTTACTGTGCTCCCTACGATACGGTGACGGACCGCATCGCCACCCTGCGTTTTGTTCAGGATATTCCACTTGAGCCGGGAGATCCCGGTTATGATCTGGTGAGTGAAGTCGAAGATGGTCTGGAGCGATTTGCGGATCTGCCGATGACGATCTGCTGGGGCATGAAGGACTTCGTCTTCGATAAACATTTCCTCAAGGAATGGCAACGTCGCTTCCCGAATGCGGAGGTCCATGCCTTTGCTGACTGCGGCCATTATATTCTCGAAGACGCCAGCGACGAGGTGATCCCGATTATCGAACAATTCCTGGCGGAACATCCCATCGCCGGGCCTCTTGAAGAACCGTCTGCTGGTAAAGTGTAATGAACCAGGCTGCTTCCGCCAATGTCGCCGCGCATCTCCCGGAGATGGCGCGTCTACAGCCGGAAACCCCGGCGATTTACATTCCCTGCGGCCATGATGGCGAGAATAAAACCACCTACACTCAATATACCTTTGCCGAACTCGATCGGGAGAGCAGCCGTATGGCCTCTGCCCTTGAGTCGATCGGTATCAGCCGTGGTGTCCGCACTGTCCTCATGGTGCCGCCCGGCTTCGAGTTTTTTGCCCTGACTTTTGCGCTCTTCAAGATCGGCGCGGTACCGATTCTGGTTGATCCCGGCATGGGTGTCAAGAACCTGAAAACCTGTCTCGCCGAAGCACAACCAGAAGCTTTTATCGGTATTCCCAAAGCGCATCTGGCCCGTGTCCTGCTCGGTTGGGGGAAGCCAACCGTCAAGACCTTGCTGACTGTGGGTCGACGACTCTTCTGGGGCGGTTCGAATCTTGAAAAAATCCTGTCCAGAGTTGCCAGCGATCAGCAATATGCAACCGCTGAGACCGCTGACGATGAAACTGCTGCGATCCTCTTTACCAGCGGCAGTACCGGTGTGCCGAAAGGCGCGATCTACAGCCATGGCAATTTTTCCGCTCAGGTTGAGATGTTGCGCCAGGTCTACGATATCCGCCCCGGTGAAATTGATCTGCCGACTTTCCCACTCTTTGCCCTCTTTGCGCCAGCCTTGGGGATGACATCTGTGGTTCCGGAGATGGACTTTACCCGGCCAGCGGATGTTGATCCT
>DAOWJU010000298.1 GCA_030640215.1 Desulfuromonadales bacterium | reverse complement strand
TTGCCGTTCTGACTGAAAAACGCGCATCAGCGAAGAAGAAGGGGCAGACTCTGCAAAGCAACCTGACCGGCGACTGGCCAGAAGTCATCGTCGATCGTCGCCGCATCGCTTTTGCCTTGAATGCTCTTTTAGAAAATGCCATTAAGTTTACCCCTCCGGGTGGCGAAATCACCCTCTCGGGAGAAATCGGCGAAAAAGAATTTACTCTGGTCGTTAGCGACACCGGGCCGGGGATTTCTCAGGAAGAAGTTGTCAAAGTTTTCGAGAAATTCTATCAGATCGACCCACAGCATACCGGTCAGGTCCGCGGCTTCGGCCTGGGCCTGTTTTATGCCCGCCAATTCATTCGCGATCATGGCGGCAGCATCACTCTCAACAGCACACCCGGAGACGGAACTGACGTGACCATCAGCCTGCCCCGCCTGCCGATTACAGCCACCGACTGACAGGCGACAAAAGGTACACACCTCATCGCCCACAACAACTCGTTCCACCCCGAAGTTCAGCAGATGGAAACCCGGCAGGTAACTCCTTCTCCTCTCAAGAACAAACCCCCCTGTTTCACAGTGAATTTCCGGCCTTGACATCCAGACCAGCAACAGGCATTTTGCTTTGTCTACCCACAAGCTTATGTTATATTTGCAATATTTTTCGCCGAGTTAAACCAAGTTCTGATGAGAGGCTCAAAATGTTCAAGGGAACAACCATTCTTTGCGTGCGACGCGGCAGCGAAGTCGCCATGGCTGGCGACGGTCAGGTCAGCCTCGGCAACACCGTCATGAAGCATACAGCCAGGAAACTGCGCCGCATGTATGACGATCAGGTGATCGCCGGATTTGCTGGCAGTACAGCCGACGCTTTTACCCTCTTTGAAAAGTTTGAAACCAAACTACAGGAGTATCGCGGCAACCTGCAGCGCGCGGCAGTCGAGCTGGCCAAAGACTGGCGTAAGGACAAAATTCTGCGCCACCTCGAAGCGCTGCTGATCGTTGCTGATCGCGAAGCAACGCTGATACTCTCTGGAGTCGGCGATGTGATCGAACCGGAACACGGCATCGCCGCGATCGGCTCCGGCGGCACCTTTGCTCAGGCAGCCGCGCGAGCCCTGACCAGTCATACTGAGCTGTCCATGGCCCAGGTGGCCGAAGAGTCTTTAAAAATTGCTGCCGAGATCTGCGTTTACACCAACGACCGGATCATCGTGGAGACCTTGTCTTGAACAACTTTACCCCTCGGGAAATCGTCTCCGAGCTCGATCATTATATCGTCGGCCAGAACAACGCCAAGCGAGCGGTAGCGGTCGCTTTACGCAATCGCTGGCGTCGCCAGCAGGTTGCCCCGGATCTCCGCGAAGAGATTGCGCCGAAAAACATTATCATGATCGGTCCAACCGGGGTTGGCAAAACTGAAATCGCCCGACGTCTGGCGCGACTGGCCCAGGCCCCGTTTATCAAGGTTGAGGCCAGCAAGTTCACCGAGGTCGGTTACGTCGGCCGTGATGTCGAAAGCATGGTGCGCGATCTGGTCGAACTGGCCATCCTCATGGTCAAAACCGAGGAGGCGAAGAACCAGCGGATCAAAGCGGAGGACATTGCAGAGGAACGTCTGCTCGACCTGCTTCTACCTGGAGATAAACAGCTGGAGGATGCTAAAGACGGCAGCAGCACGACCCGCGATAAGTTGCGCCAGTTACTGCGCATGGGTGAGCTCAACGAACGTATGGTCGAGATCGAAACCCAGGATACCCAGATACCAGACATGCAGGTTTTTGGCCCGCAAGGCCCTGAGGAGATGGGTTTTAATATCAAGGAGATGTTTGGCAACATCTTTCCGAAAAAAACCAAGAATCGCCGCATGAAAGTCTCCGAAGCCCAGGAACTGCTGATTGAAATCGAGGCTGAGAAGCTGGTGGATATGGACAAGGTCCAGACTCTGGCCAAAGAGCTCACCGAGCAGAACGGCATCATCTTTATCGATGAGATCGACAAGATCGCCAGCCGCGAAGGCGGTCATGGCCCGGAAGTCTCGCGCGAAGGCGTCCAGCGCGACATACTGCCGATTGTCGAAGGGAGTTCAGTCACCACCAAGTATGGCCCGGTCAAGACTGATCACATCCTCTTCATTGCGGCTGGCGCATTTCATGTTGCCAAGCCCTCGGACCTGATTCCGGAATTGCAGGGGCGCTTTCCGATCCGGGTCGAACTCGACAGTCTTGAAGAAGCTGACTTTGTCAGGATTCTGACTGAGCCGCACAACGCTCTGATTCGCCAGTACCAGGCGCTCATGGCGACAGAGGGCATCAATCTGGAGTTCAGTGAAGCAGCGATCAAGGCGATTGCCGAAACCGCAGCCAGTGTCAACGAACGTACGGAGAACATCGGCGCCCGGCGCTTGCATACGATCATGGAGACTCTGCTTGAGGAGCTCTCTTTCACCGCTCCGGAGCGACCGGAAAAACGTTTCCCTATCGATGAGGCCTTTGTTCGCGAGCGTCTCTCTGAAATTGCTGATAACGAGGACCTGTCGCGCTACATTCTTTAAGAGGTCGCGCTACATTCCTTTAAGGGCCTGTCGAAGAACAGGGGTTCAAGACCCTGTTGTCTCGGCAAGACAGGACAACTCATGGAAGAACTGATCAAAAAAGCCAATATTCTTATGGAGTCGCTGCCCTACATCAAGCGCTTCGCTGACAAAACTATTGTCATTAAGTACGGCGGCAACGCCATGGTGGAGGAGCATCTCAAGGAATCTTTTGCCAAAGACATCATTCTGATGAAGTACATCGGCATAAATCCGGTTGTGGTCCATGGTGGTGGGCCGCAAATCGGCAGCGTCATGGAGAAGATGGGGCTTGAGTCCCGGTTCGTGCGCGGCATGCGGGTGACCGACAGCGCAACTATGGATGTCGTCGAGATGGTGCTTGGAGGCCGGGTCAACAAGGAAATCGTTGCCAACATCAACCGTCACGGTGGCCGGGCTGTCGGCCTGACCGGCAAGGATGGCGACTTGATCAGAGCCAGGAAGATGGAGATGAAGACAATCAACCCCGACACGCTGACACCTGAAATCATCGACATCGGTCATGTCGGCGAGGTGGAAAGTGTTCGCCCGGAGATTATTCAGGCTCTGGAGCAAAACAACTTCATCCCGGTTATCGCCCCGGTCGGCGTTGGCGAAGCCGGTGAGACCTACAACATCAATGCTGACCTGGTCGCTGGACAGATAGCCGCTGCCCTTAAAGCAGAGAAATTGATCCTGTTGACCGACATCGAAGGGGTCAAAGATAAATCAGGAGAACTGATTACAAATATTGATGTCGGCGAGGTTCAGGCTCTTATCGACGACGAAACCATCAACGGTGGCATGATTCCAAAAGTGACCTGTTGTCTGGATGCTGTCCTTGCCGGCGTTCGAAAAGCACACATTGTCGATGGCCGGGTTGAACACGCCTGCCTCCTTGAGATATTCACGGACAAAGGCATCGGCACGGAAGTCGCAAAATTCAAAACATTGCAGCCTTAAAACTGTAAATTTGAACATTTCACCTTTTACGTTTCACTTTTACTTTTCACGTTTCACGGATAGCAACAATGAGTAGTGCGTCAGAGTGGATTAACAGAGCAGATACACATGTCATGAAAACCTATGGTCGCTACCCGGTCGTCGCCGAGCGCGGCGAGGGTTGTCGACTGTGGGATGTCGACGGCAAGGTTTATCTCGATTTCCTCGCCGGAGTGGCAGTCAACAACCTTGGTCACTGTCATCCAAAAGTGGTTGCTGCTCTGCGTGAGCAGGCCGGACGTCTGCTGCACTGTTCCAATTTCTACCACATTCCCCAGCAGATTGAGCTGGCGGAATGGCTTTGTGAACACTCCTTTGCCGAACAGGTCTTCTTCTGTAACTCCGGCGCCGAAGCCAATGAAGCGGCGATGAAGCTGGCACGCAAGCAGAGCAGAGAAAAGCATGGAGAAGATCGCTTCGGAGTGATCACCGCTCTGGCCTCTTTTCATGGTCGCACCATCGCCGCTATCAGCGCCACTGGCCAGGAGAAAGTCAAGGCAGGCTTTACACCACTGCTTGAGGGTTTCAAACACGTTCCATTCGGTGATCTGGACGCAATACGTCAGGCGATTACACCGAACAGCTGTGCCATCATGCTCGAACCGTTACAGGGTGAAGGTGGCGTCAACGTTCCGCCGCCCGGTTACCTGCAAGCGGTCCGCGAACTCTGTGACGAATTCGACCTGTTGTTAATCTTTGATGAGGTTCAAGTCGGCTGCGGCAGAACTGGCAGCCTCTGGGCTTATGAGCAGGATGGGGTTACTCCCGACATCATGACCCTGGCCAAAGCCTTGGCCGGAGGTCCGCCGATCGGTGCGCTGCTGACCACAGCAGAACTGGCGTCCAGCCTCGGTCCGGGGACCCACGGCTCTACCTTTGGTGGCAACCCTCTGGTCTGCTCGGCCGCACTGGCAGCGATGCAGACGATCTGCAATGATGGGGTTCTTGACAACTGCCAAGCCATGGGTAAGTACTTGACCGAAAAGCTTAAAGAGTTGCAGAAGAAATATTCTTTTATCAAGGACGTCCGGGGACAGGGCCTGATCATCGGCATGGAACTCGATATCGAGGGCGGTGCCCTGGTCGTCAAAGCCATGGAGCGAGGTTTGTTGATCAATTGCACCGTCGGCAACGTCTTGCGTTTCGTCCCTCCATTGATTGTCAGCAGTACAGAAATTGATGAAGCCATGACGATACTTGATGAAGTACTGGCAGCTGCCAGCTGAACAGCAAACAGAACATTTAAGGAGTCATTACCGTGAATAAAAATTTTCTCTGCCTCAGCGACTGGAGCCTCGAAGATCTGGAAAAGATTTTTGCGCTGGCCAGCGATCTGAAGTCCAAGCAAAAGGCTGGCATGCAACACCACCTGTTGGCCGGTAAAACCCTCGGCATGCTCTTTGAGAAAAGCTCGACACGAACCCGCGTCTCCTTTGAGGCCGGCATGTTCCAGCTGGGCGGGCACGCGCTTTTCCTGGCCTCTGGAAATACTCAGATGGGTCGTGGTGAGCCAGTCAAGGATACCGCCCGCTGCATGGCCCGCTATGTCGACGGCGTCATGATTCGCACCTACTCGCAGCAGGTCATCGAAGAGTTCGCCCGCTACAGTTCCGTGCCGGTCATCAACGGTTTAACCGACAGCTATCATCCCTGTCAGATCATGGCCGACCTCTTCACCGTCAGCGAGCACAAGGAAAACTACCGTGAGCTCTCCTACTGCTGGATCGGCGACGGCAACAATATGGCCAACAGCTGGATCAACGCCGCCGCTGTCTTCGGTTTCGAACTGCGGGTCGCCACTCCGGTCGGCTACGAGCCGGACGCCGAGGTCTGCAAGCGGGCGACTGATGCCGGAGCCAGGATTCTCTACACCAACGATCCGCACGAAGCCGTACGAGGCGCACAGGTCTTGAACACCGATGTCTGGGCCAGCATGGGCCAGGAAGCAGAGCAGCAGGAACGCGCAAAAGCTTTCACCGGCTATCAAATCAACATGGATCTGGTAGCACTGGCTGATCCGGATTGCGTGGTCATGCACTGTCTCCCTGCCCATCG
>DAOWJU010000011.1 GCA_030640215.1 Desulfuromonadales bacterium | reverse complement strand
TCATCGAGCAGGTTCTGACTGATGCTTTCAAACACACGCCAGCTGCCATCAGCGTGAGCCAGGCGAATTTCAGCTGAATGGCTACTGCTCGGATCGTGTAAGGTCTTGTCGAGAAAAGCCTTGCACATGACCTTATCATCGGGATGAACAAGTGTGTCCAGAGATTCCCCCAGGAGTTCTTCCAACCGGTAGCCCAGAACTCGATGCAGTGAAGGGCTGAGGTAACGGACGATACATTCTTGATCAAGCAGGAATATGATTCCCGATTCATTTTCAATCAAAGAGCGAAACAGCTGCTCACTTTGTATCAGCGCACCATGACTTTTTTGCAGCTGGCCAGACATAGTATTAAAAGCTTCCGAAAGTTCTCCGAATTCATCATTACTGTTCACAGGAACACGTGATTCAAGATCTCCACCACCGATCTTTTGTGCACTGTCCACTAATAGCCTTAATGGAGCCGTCATCTTACGCGCCAGAAAAATAATCAGCAAGACCATCAGAATGGACCCGAAAATTGCCAAGGAAATGACCAGGTCCCTGGTCCTGTTGATACCTCCATAGATTTCACTGAAAGGATCCGCCACGATGACATACCACTTCCAGGTCGGAGAATATTCATAGGCAGCCAGATTACGCGTTCCGTTCCAGCGATAATCAAGCTGTCCGGCAGGCTGTTTTGTCATTTCGGCAAACCATTCCAAGCCCTTCAGGTTGACACCAATCTGTTTCTCTTCGGGGTGAACAACCACAAGACCTTCGCTATCGACAACAAAAACATATCCCAGATCACCGATTTTCATGACCTGCAGCATTGAGCCGGCATCATACTGCGCCTTTTTTACCCCAGAAGAGATGTCTGCAATACTGTAGCGTCGCAGAAACTCCTCATTCTCGGCAACTATTTGCATGGCTTCTGTGAGTCTGGTTTGCAACCAGTTGTCAGCCAGATGTTCAAGAGACTGCTTGGAAAGATAGTAAGTTCCTCCCGCACCCGATAAGAGAGAAAGCAAAACCAGAGGAAGTGTAAATAGAAGAATTTTGCTATAAATTTTCATCGGACCCTCGGCACCGAAAAAACCAGTGATTATTTTAGCAGCCTGGTTTTTTCAGTCACTTGCGGATAAAGAGCCATTGACGCAACCAGGGGATGGCCATAATCAACATAACCATGACGAATATAAACCTTGTTCCTGAAATGCAGTGGGTAAACGACCATATCTTCAAGCAATTTTACTTGAGCATATTCCCAGAGCTTCTCTTGTTTGACCGGGTTCATCTCTTTGCGTGCGAGAAGGATTAACGTATCGATGCCACGGTAATGAGAGAAATTAGTATCGGGATTTTTCCCCGAGAGCACAATCGAGTCCGAATGAAAAAACCTGCTGAGAAAAACATCTGTATTAGGCCGCCAAGCTTCATAAATCACGATGGCACTCAGATCTTTCCTGATCATGCGGTGCATGAGGGAGTGATCAACAATCGTCAGGTTAATCTCTATTCCTACCTTGGCTAACTGGGCCTTCAAAGTTTCATAATTTTTGCGCACATGGCTTAATTTTGTCGCGACCACATCAAGAGCAAACCCGTTCGGATAGCCTGCCTCAGCCAACAGCATGCGACTTTTTCCCAGGTCGATCGGGTAATCAAGCCCAAGTGCCCTGACCTCCCGCGCGGGAACCCCACCGGGGAGAAATTGTTGAGGGATTGGTGCATACACATTGCCAACGGTTGCTTGAGGAAAACTGGCGAGGAACCCGTCACGATCAAGAGCGTAGGCAATCGCCCGGCGAACACGAAGATCATTCAGTGGTTTAACACTGGTGTTAAAGTGAATCAGGGCCACTTCTGGTACACCAAAAATATCGATCAGGGTGTTGGTAGAAAAGGGTCCCTTCTGTACCGTTTTCGTTTCAGCCCTGATCAGGTCAAGCTCTCTTCTTCGAAAGGCCGCATAGCGTTCATCCGGATCAGGCAGAAAACGGATCAACACCTGGCTTAATCGAGGAGGCGTACGAAAATATCCAGAATGGGCTGCCAGAGTAACCTGCTGTTTCGGCTGACGAGAGGTGAAGGAAAAAGGCCCGGTGCCAACAGGGTGCGTACTAAAGATGGTGTCCCCCAAAGCCTGCAGGGCACGGCTGGAGACTATGAATCCCCCAGCATAATCTGCAACTTTTGGAAAAAACAGGTTTGGTGAAAGGGGCGTCTCCAGAATAATGCTGCAAGTATAATCATCAACCTTTTTGAAGGTCATCCCTTCGTACTCACCGGCATAGGCTGAGCGTTTCGGATCAGCAGCCTTCTGCAAGGAATAGATAACATCGTCTGCGGTGAATTCGTAGGCTTTGTTGTTCGGTCCGGCGTGAAAGAAAACTCCCTTTCTGAGTTTAAAAGTCCAGATCTGGTGGCCATCAACAATAAACGGTTCGGGGATATTCTCCGCAAGATCAGGCTCAAAATGGGGGGCATTGCCGGGAACATACCTGAGTAGACCGTTGAACACCATGTCGGCGACCATGCGGTCTTGAAAGCTGGCGGCCAGATGAGGGTCGAGGGTTTCAATATCGGTCGCGTTGATGCCTATACGCAGAGAATCAGAGCCTGTTGAGCCATCGACTCCAGCAGCGTTGCTGGCACCGGCCCAAAAAAAGAGGAGCATCAGAATAACAGTTTCTTTCATTGAAACCTCAACCGACGGGGAATGACTCACCACTCCATTATTTGTGATTACAACAATATCAGGGAGTTGGCTGGTGGGCGGATCAAAAGCACCCAAGGGAGTGTAACAAGATATACCATCGGCTGTCGCTCCAGTTTTTTGATCAAGGCAGGAATCTGTTAATTCGGAACGCTTCCAGGTCGAACTCGGTCTTGCCTCGACAAATCAGATCAGTCATCACTCGCCCAATAATCGGCGCCAGCTGATAACCATGAGCCGAAAAACCAAAGGCATGAAAAACTCCGGAACCTGCTTTGCCTGGTCCGATAATCGGTAATTTATCCGGGGTCATCCCTTCGATCCCGGCCCAGCAACGCACCACCGGTAGATCTTTCAGAAAAGGGAAGAAGGAACAGACCGTCTCGGCACTCTCTTTCATCTGAGGAAAATCAATCAGAGTGTCTTTCTGGTTTTCTGTCAGAATCCCTTTCAGCGCGCCACCAATAACAAGAGTACCATTCGACATCTGTTTGAAAGAAAGCTTGCGGCTGGCATGGCCGATCACCGGATCAATAAAATGGGGTAACCGGGCAGTTACCATTAAAGCCAGCGCTGTTTTTTTAAGCGACGAGTGATCGCCAGCCATAGCGGCAATGCGATCGCCCCAGGCACCCGCACAATTAACAATGGTCGGCGCATCAAAAGAGTGAGCCCCTGTATAAACCCGCCAATTTTGATTGTTTTTCTCGATAGCGCTGACGCCACTACCCTGGCGAATGGTAACACCAAGGTCTTCTGCACGCAGGCGAAAGGCAAGGCAGGTCAGGGCTGGATCTGCAAAACCGTCTCCTCGGCAAATCAGAGCGCCAACGCCCCGGTTGCCGATTGCAGGGACCATTTTGCGTAAGGCTTCGGCATTGATCATTTCTTCATGCCTATAGCCAAGCAAGCGCGTCTTTTGCGCCCGCTCTTCGAGAGTAGCCAAGTCTTCCTGGTTGCTGGCGATTCGAACCTGTCCGGTGGGCCTGAAACCGCAGTCACTACCAACCAGGCTTTCAATGTCATGCCACATCTTCTGTGCAGCCATGGAAAGCGGGATCTCTTCAACCAGACGGTTGAGGCGACGCAACCCTCCGGCATTAACCCCGGAAGCATGCTGGCCACAGGAGTCCCTTTCAATAATCAGAACGCGTTTTTTTTCGTGTGCCAGATGAAGGGCAACGGAACAGCCCTGCAGCCCACCACCGATCACGACGACATCAAACTGAGTGTCCACGTTCATTCAGCAATCTCCAGCTTTGCCAACTGACCGAGTGTGATCGGTTTAAGTGGCGGCCTGACTCGCAAATGTCCAACCTCAGCCAGTGGGACCTGACGGCTCGCAGCGATAATTTCGGCTACGGTCAAACCGCACATACGTCCTTGGCAGGGGCCCATGCCGGCGCGTGTCTGCGCCTTGACCTGGCCCGGAGAAAGAGCTCCCAGAGCAACTGCCTCACGGATTTGTCCGGCGGTCAATTCTTCACAACGGCAGACCAGCGTCTCGTTTCCCGGTGGTACCAGAGCCTGCCTCCCGGGGGGGAAGACCGTATCAAGAAAAGGTCGTATCGACATTTCTCGAGCTCTCTCCTTAAGTAATGGCGCTGCAGCCGAAGCCTTTTCCTGAGCGGAAAGAGCCTGCAGTCGAGATGAAATATCTATTGCTGCAAGATGACCGGCAGCCTCTGCGGTTTTTGCACCGAAAACACCCCCGGCATCGCCAGCCACCGAAATGCCGTTGACGCTGGTCTGCCCCCAACTATCCAGGACAGGTTTCCAGTAACGCTGAGGCTCATACCATTGGTGCTCACAACCAAGCAAACGGGTCAATTGTAGATTAGGCACAACACCTTCGTGCAAGAGTATCGTTTTTGCCGGAATTTTTTGGGCTTTGCCGCGCGCATCGAAACACAAGGCTTCAGCTGACTCATCACCCTCAACCCGGAGGTTGGTTGCATTCCGAAAAGCAGGGATTCCGGCCTGTCGAACTTTCCAGAGCATCGACAAACCCTTGATCAGATAGTGGGGGACACGCAGGGCACCGGGGAAATGCGGAAGGGCCTTGAGGTTGTCGCCAAAGCCGTTGGTTTCCACCATTCCCGCAACCTTGACGCCATTATCAATCAGGCGACAGGCAACCAGCAGCTGCAGAGGCCCGCTGCCAGCCAGAACCACAGGCCCTTCGGGAATCATGTCACACGATTTAAACAATATATCAGCAGCAGCGGCACCCATGACTCCAGGCAGAGTCCAGCCGGGAATCGGCACCGGACGCTCCATGGCACCGACAGCAATCAGAATGTGCCTTGCTCTGATCTGCCTGGCCTGGTTGTCGACCAGACAACTGACAATCAGATCACGACCAAGATCCCAGATCGTCGCTTCAGGGAGGTAATCTGCTCCCGCTTGACGAAACCTCTCCACCAGCTTCTGACCGTGGAAATAGTCCTTGCCGAGAACAGGTGTATTTTCAGTGAGAGCCTTTTCGATTGAGCGATAAATCTGACCACCAGGGATCTGCTGTTCGTCAAGAACCAGAGTCGACAGACCGAAATCCCTCGCCGCAACCGCCGCCGCCAACCCCGCAGGCCCGGCGCCTATGATGACCAGATCATACAGAGACTTCATCACTCAACCCCCTGGCGCCATGCTGTCTATTGACCTTCATCCCTTCGCGAACCTCAATCATGCAGGCCTGGCGGTTCGGGACTCCATCTATTTCCATCAAGCATTCAAAACAGATTCCCATCTGGCAATAGGGCGCCCGGTGAACACCACTTATGGCAGATGTCCGCGTGTAATCCGTCTCCGCAGCAAGGACGGCCGCAGCTACGGTCTCTCCGGCAAGGACTTCAATCTGGACGCCCTCGAAATTGATGGTCACCTTTTTTCGGTCACTGTTTTCATGCAGTCTTTTCAACATCGAATCTCCTCGTGCCGAAGCTTTCAAATTCTTCCGGCTGGACACCATCGACAATCCAGTCGGCGATAAGTGTCTGATGCAGAGGGGCCAGGGTGATTCCGCTATGCGAGGTGACAACATAAGCCCCGGGACAGCTCTCTGACTGCTGGTAGATGGGCAAACCATCGGCTGACAAAATCCGTAACGCCGACCAACTGCGAACGATCCTTAGGCTGGCGAGAGCCGGAAAAGCATTTACAACCCGTTGCGCCATCTGTTTCAGCAGCCTGGTATCGGTGTCAGTATTGAACCCGATCTCACGCTTGGAAAGCCCGACAATAAAACTGCCTTCCGCTGTCTGTTGAATGCCGCTGATCGGCATGGACAGGACCGGGCGCGTACGTTCGGTCACCATCAATTGTCCCTGTTCTGGATGAACCTCTACCTGCATGCCAACCATGGCGGCCAAACGTGCGACGCCATGACCGGCAGCCAGAACGATTTTCTCTGCCGAAAACTTCCCTTTGGAGGTAGTAACGAGGAAGCGTCCGTGTTCATGGTAGATATTAGTGGCTGCGATGCCGGAACAGAAAGCTCCTTCTCCCAGAGTGAAGGACGTGTGCAATGCCTTGAGCAGGGCCAGGGGGTTCAGATATCCATCATGGGGAGAGTAGGACCCACCTGCGATCCCTGGTCCCAGAGTCAGCGTCGGCAGCATCTGCTGAATCTCCTGCCGTCTGAGCATGCTGCAGTCGTAGGCACCGTGGCGCGATTCATTTTTCAGCCGCGCGAGAACTTGCGTGCGCTTCTGGTATTCCTCTTCGCCGTGACAGAGGGTAAGCCCCCCGGGTTTACGGTAAGCCAGATCGACGCCGGTTTCATCCTGAAGCTTCTGAGCATATTCAGGGAAAACTTCTGAGGCTTCATGGCACCACTCAGCGTAACGCCTTGCCCCCTGACCCTTTCCTTGTACCCAGACCAGGCCAAAGTTGCCGAGAGAAGCACGCAAGGCATCGCCACCTTCATCCAGCAAGGTGACACTGCGACTTTTTCGCAAGAGACCGCACGCCACCGCCGAGCCGATGACACCGGCACCTATGACGAGGAAGTCGGAATGTTTCATAATCGTGATTCCACTAACCCGGCCTGACTTTCTCCAGGTTTTGTTTCGCTAAAGGGCGGCAATGACCGACATTTCTACCAAAAGTTCCGGGCGTGCCATGCTGGCCTGCACACAGGCACGAGCTGGGGGCTCTCCAGGCGTCACCCAGGCATCCCATACTTCGTTCATCTCTTTGAACAGGGCCATATCGGCTAAGTAAATGGTCACCGACAGCAAACGGGTTTTGTCAGAATTGACAGAACGCAGCAGCTCTTCAATCTTTTCCAGGGTGGTCGCGGTCTGACCTTTAATATCGGCGGTATCATCCTTGGCGACTTGACCACAGAGGTAGATGGTCTCACCATGGACAACCACTCGACTCATCCGGTCCGTGGTCTGGTAGCGGGTAATCTGCATCGGTTTTCCTTCTTAAGTTTAACCTTGTTTTTGACTATACAGGTGACAGGCAACGGTTCTTTCCGAATCCACAGAAATCGCGGAGGGATATTGATTTTTACAGACCTCCATCACATCTGGGCAGCGGGGATGAAAATGACACCCCGTCGGTGGATCCAGAGGCGATGGGACTTCCCCCTCCATACGTAGCATTTTTTTACTCAGGGTCGGATCGGGGATTGGCGAGGCACCACGCAGAACCTTGGTGTAAGGGTGTAACGGTTCATCAAACACCTGCTTCACAGGGCCCTGTTCGACAATCTTGCCGAGATACATGACGGCTACTCTGCTGCAGAAATAACGCACCACAGCCAGATCGTGAGAAATGAAAAGAAAACTCAGATTATGCGTTTCCTGCAGCCCTTGCATCAACGCCAGTACCTGCGACTGGATGGAAACATCCAGCGCCGACACCGGCTCATCGGCGATAATCAGCTCTGGCTCAAAGAGCAGCGCCCGAGCGATACCGACCCGCTGCTTCTGCCCACCACTGAATTCATGGGGGTATTTGTTGGCGGCTTCCGGCGGCAACCCGACCTCCTTGAGCAGAGCGAAAACCCGATCACGGATCTCGCCCTTGGTGCCGAGACGATGAACATGCAATGGTTCGGCGAGAATTTTTCCGATTGTCTGGCGCGGGTTCAGTGCCGAATAGGGATCCTGAAAAATGATCTGCATCTTACGGCGCATCTCACGCAGCTGGTCCTTATCCATAGCCAGCACATCCTGCCCGGACAAATGGACCTGCCCGCCATGAGGTTCGACCAGGCGCAGGATACTTCGACCTGCTGTCGATTTTCCACATCCGGATTCACCGACCAGGCCAAAGGATTCTCCCCGGTTGATATGAAAGCTGATCTCATCAACAGCTCTTACGGTATGGGTAACAGGATTCGGAAAACCCTTTTTGATCGTGAAAAAGGTTTGCAATCCTTCAACTTTGAGAAGCTCTTTACTCATGCTTGGGATTCCCCGTTTGAAGTCGCCTGTGCGCCACGCACCCAGCAACGGACACTGTGGTTGCCAGCATCACTGATGGATGTCAGGTCAGGCATTTGTTGTTCACAGACATCTATTTTGTGTTCACATCTTTCCGCGAATCGGCAGCCTTTTGGCATGCGATCGATTGACGGCACCAGCCCCGGGATCGGATTCAGATCATTGATGTCCCGATCGAGCCTTGGCACTGATTTCAGTAAAGCTTCCGTGTAAGGGTGTACAGGGTTGGCGAAAAGATTTTCCACCGGGGCCACTTCGGCGAGGTAACCGCCATACATGACCGCCACCCGATCCGCGACTCTGGCGACCACCCCCATATCATGGGTGATGAAGATCATCGACATCTTCAACTCCCGCTTGAGGTCGTCAAGCAACGCCAGCACCTGCGCCTGAATGGTGACATCCAGAGCCGTTGTCGGTTCATCGGCCAGCATGATTTCCGGTCGCCCGGCCAGAGCCATGGCGATCATGACGCGCTGACGCATACCACCCGAGAGATGATGAGGATAATCATTCAAACGAGTCGCGGCAGCAGGAATTTTGACCTGATCAAGAAGTTCTAGTGCTCCCTTTAAAGCCTCTTTTTTACTCGTACCATTATGATAGTAAAGGACCTCTGCAATCTGTTGTCCGACAGTCAGTGCAGGGTTCAGAGAGGTCATCGGCTCCTGAAAAATCATGGCCAGCTTACTGCCGCGCAGGGAGCGCATTTCTGCCTCCGGCAACCCGACCAGGTCCTTTCCGTGAAACAAAACACTGCCACGGTCGATCCGGGAGCCAGGCTTGGGCAGGAGGTTCATAATGCTGTAAGCAGTGACACTCTTGCCGCAACCGGACTCTCCCACCAGGGCCAGAGTCTCATTGCTACTGAGGGTAAAAGATAGATCCTCAATGGCCGAGAACCAGCCGTTTTGCAAATGGAATGAGGTTGTCAGATTCTCGACAACAAGAAGCTTTTCTTCCATAACCATAGGTCCTTAAGAATTTCTGAGCTTGGGGTCGATGGCATCTCTCAGCCCGTCGCCAAGCATATTGAAGGCGAGAACGGTAATCAGAATAAAAATACCCGGATAAATCGAGATCCAGGGATCAGAAAGAATATTCTGAAAGCCTTCGCGGATCATCCCACCCCAGGTCGGCGTCGGTGGTTTGACTCCCAAACCGATAAAGCTGAGCGAGGCTTCAATTCTGACCGCCGTTGCAATCCAGAGCGAACCCATGACAATGAGCTCTCCGAGAATATTTGGGAAAATATGTCCCGCCATGATCCGCAGATCGGAAAAACCCATCGCCCGGCCCGCTTCGACAAAATCACGATTCTTTATAGAGATAGTCGGCGCCCGGGCGATGCGGGCGAAACGTGGGGCAACTGTCAGAGCTATGGCAATGGTCAGATTAACCAGGTTGGGGCCGAGCACCGCAACCACCATCAGCCCCATCAGCAAGGTGGGGATCGCCATGAACACATCCATGACGCCCATGATCATATAGTCCCAGTATTTGCCTTTATAACCCGCAAGAATCCCTAGAACCGTGCCTACCGCCATTCCCATCAGCACAGAAATAGTGCCAACGGAAAGGGAGATACGTGCTCCCCAGAGAATCCGCGAAAGGATATCCCGGCCAAAGTGGTCCGTGCCCAGCAGGTGTTCTGCAGACGCCGGGCTAAGGCGCTCGAGAATGTTTTGATCAATTGGATCGTATGGCGAAATCCATGGTGCGAGTACTGCTAAGGAAACCATAAAGAGCAAGAGGACCAAGCCTGCCCAGGAGGTTTTATTGCGATTAAAAACCCGGATAGTGTCTCTGATCGTACGGCGCAGGCCGCCGGCTTTTGGAAAGAGGCTCATTGATGTTTCACCCTTGGATCAACAAAACCGTAGGTTAAGTCGGTAATCAGGTTCACGATCACGATAATGAAAGCATAGATAACCATGACCCCCTGCAGCAGCGTATAGTCACGCTCACTCAAGGCATCCAGAATTAACTTGCCGAGGCCAGGTCGATTAAAAACAATCTCCGTAAGCACTGAATTACCGATCAGTACCCCGAGATAAAGACCGATGACGGTCACAATTGGGATCAGGGCATTTTTCAAGGCATGCCGGGTGATGACGACAAACCGCGGCACTCCTTTGGCTTTGGCGGTGCGGACATAGTCTTCACGCAGCACTTCCAGCATTGAAGAACGCGTTGAGCGGGTAATATAGGCGACCATGATCAGCCCGAGATTGACTGCCGGCAAAACCAGGTGATTCATACGCTCACCATAATTGCTGAGATCGGGGTCACTGATAACGGGAAAGAGATTGAACTGGATAGAAAAAATCAGGATCAGCAGGATCGCCGAGTAAAACGCCGGAAAAGAAAGGCCGAAAAGTGAAAAGACCCTGATGATATAATCAGTCACGGAGTTACGATAGACAGCCGTCAGAACACCAAGCGGCACGCCAAAAACAATACCGATCACGACACCGGCAATCGTCAGATCGATGGTATAAGGGAGAACCGTCATGACTTCACTCAAGACCGGTCTACCACTGAGCAGAGAGGCCCCTAAATCACCACGAAAGGCGCCGAATAAGAAGGTGAAATACTGTTGGATCAGGGGAACATCCAGGCCCATTTTAGTCCGCAGTGCGGCAAGAGCTTCCGCCGAGGCCTGATCACCGAGAACCACCATTGCCGGGTCGCCGGGAACGATCCGAATGATAACAAAAACCAGCGTCAGCACCGCGATTAAGATCGGGATCGCCATCGCCAGACGTTTGAGAACATATTTCAGCATGGATGCTCCTTGTACCCAACTCTGCTACATTCTGGAAAAGGTAAGCGGTTTCCGGAACGGCGTTTCAACCCTCCCGGAAACCGCTGTTGCTGCTTTTAAAGTTACTTCAATGTGGTCATTTCGTTGAGGATTGGACCATTACTGAGTGAGTTCTTCATTTCAAAGCCATAATCCAGCTTTGTCGTACGTGCCCAGACAATCAGCTGCTCGAAAATCGGCACACTGCAGGTCTGTGTCAGAACTTTCTGCTGAGCCGTTTTCCAAAGCGCCAGCTGTTTGGTCTGGTCTGCTTCAGAACGGGCAGCAGTGATTTCGGCGTCGGCAGCATCACAATGGCTGAAGTTGGTAATGGCTGTCGGGGTGCCGACGGTGCTATCGGAAAGATAGAACTGAGTCAGGTAGGAATCCGCAACCGGAAAACGAGCTGCCCCGTAGAGAACCAGGGGACTGGCATCCTGCCGGATCAGTTTGTGGAAAGCAGAATGTTCGACCACTTCCAGATCAAGGATGATACCGGCTTTGCGAAGTTGTGCCTGCAGAATTTCCATCGGCACGCGCAGTGAAGCTACTTTGGTAATGATGACCTTGAGAGTGACTCCATCTGGATAGCCTGCTTCCTTCAGGAGAGCTTTTGCCTTGGCCAGATCATGTTTGTATAGTGGAACGTCAGAAGTGTTCCCAAGATAACCCAGAGGAACAACAGAAATCGAGCGTTGAGCGACATCCTGACCGACAAAGGCGACCATCTCATCACGATTAACGGCATGAGAAATCGCTTGACGAACACGGATATCTTTAAGCGGCCCTTTGGTGATGTTCATGTGCAGGGTCCGCAGCTCACCAAGACCGATAATGTCGACTTTTACACCCTTGTCCTTACGGATACGCTCAACCCAACGTTGCTCACGAGTGCCATAGATCAAATCAAGCTCGCCATTCTTAAAAGCAAGCTCACGACTCGCTTCGTCGGGCAGGTAGCGATAGATGATTTTGTCAATTTTGGGGGCACCACGGAAGTAATCTTTGTTCGCAACCAGAGTAACCTGCCGCTTGGATTGATACTCGGAGAAAGCGAAGGGGCCGGTGCCGATGGGGTTGGTTTTGAAGTTGTCGCCCAGCTTCTCAACAGCTTTTTTACTGACAATATAGCCACCATGGTAGTTCGTCACCATGCCGAGAAGAGAAGGTATCGGCTTGGTCAACACGATCTTGACGGTGTATTTGTCAGGGGCGCTTACACTGGCAAAGTCCGCGTAGCCCTTGTAGGCGGTAGAGGTCTCTTTCTTGCTCGCACGATTCAACGAAAAGACCACATCATCTGCAGTCAACTCACCGTAGCCGGAATGGAACTGAACGCCCTTACGCAGCCTGAAAGTCCAGGTCAGACCGTCTGCGCTGCTCTTCCAGCTTTCTGCCAGATCTGCTTCAATTTTACTCAGATCGGCACTGCCCGGCGCAAACCGAACCAGACCGTTGAAAACCCAGGGAAAAAGAATCTTATCTTGAGATTTTGTAGAAACATGTGGATCCAACTGGTTGGCATCGTTGCTCAGGGTTCCTATCTTCAGAACCACTTCAGCAAAACTTGGGGAAACGAAGAGCAGACTAGAAACGGCAATTGCAGCGAGAAAAACTGAAACCAGACCTATTCTTTTTGACATCACGCTTTCTCCTTTCAGAATTGAATCACTAATGACTGTGCCCTCACGACTCTCACTGTATTGGTAACAACAAGAAATGAAGACGGCAAAATAACTGCGTTCTACCGTGTTGGCAGAAAGGGACTTGTTGAGTTTAGTGAGGTTGCCACAGAAAAGACCCTTGGTAAATCCGTAGAAATACCAAAAGGTGGATAGGTATTAGTACCTATTCACATCATCAGCAAAAGATGGTGATTACTTATTTTTCAGAGATTCAGATAAGAGCGCAGATAGCGCCCCGTGTAGGACTTTGCACAGCGAGCAACCTCTTCCGGTGTTCCACAGGCAACAATTTCTCCGCCCCGACTACCCCCCTCCGGACCAAGATCAATAACATGATCAGCAGTCTTGATGACGTCCAGATTGTGTTCGATGATCACCACGCTGTTACCTGACTCGACCAGGCGCTGCAAGACAATGAGCAGACGACTGATATCGTGGAAATGCAGGCCGGTGGTCGGCTCGTCGAGAATGTAGATGGTCCGGCCAGTGGAACGCTTACCGAGCTCCTTGGCCAGCTTGATACGTTGCGCCTCGCCGCCGGAAAGCGTCGTGGCACTCTGTCCCAGCTTAATATAGCCGAGGCCAACATCACGTAAAGTTTCCAGCTTTCGCCTGATACGCGGGATATTCGCTAAAAACTCCACGGCCTGGTTGGCGGTCATATCGAGCACATCGGCGATCGTCTTGCCCTTGTACTTGACCTGCAGCGTTTCCCGGTTATAGCGAGCCCCGTGGCACGCTTCACACTGGATGTAGACATCGGGCAGAAAGTGCATTTCAATGCGCAGAATACCGTCGCCCTGGCAGGCCTCACACCGGCCACCCTTGACATTAAAGGAGAAGCGGCCCGGTTTGTAACCGCGGATCTTCGCTTCTGGCAGCCGCGCAAAAAGGTCGCGGATATCGGTAAAGAGGCCAGAATAGGTGGCTGGATTGGAGCGTGGCGTACGGCCAATCGGCGACTGGTCAATATCAATCACCTTATCGAGCTGATCAAGCCCTTCAATAGCACGCACCGCACCTGCCCGTTCCCGGGAACGGTAGAGTCTCTGAGCCAGAGCCTTGTGCAGGGTATCGAGCACCAGGGAAGATTTTCCGGAACCGGAGACCCCGGTGACACAGGTCATGACCCCCAGCGGGATTTCAACATCAACGCTTTTCAGATTGTTGGCTGTTGCACCCTTGATCTTCAACTGACCCGTGGCCTTGCGCCGTACATTCGGCAAGGGAATTTCCCGACGACCGGCGAGATAATCACCAGTCAGCGAGTCTGGATGATTGAGAATTTCATAGGGTGTTCCCTGGGCAACCACCTCACCACCGTGGCGACCGGCACGTGGTCCCATATCGATAACATGGTCCGCTTCCAGAATCGTCTCTTCATCATGTTCAACCACCAGCACGGTATTGCCCAGATCACGCAGACGTTTCAAGGTTTCCAGCAGCCGTCGGTTATCGCGCTGGTGCAGACCGATGGAAGGTTCATCGAGAATGTAGAGAACCCCGACCAGGGACGAGCCGATCTGGGTCGCCAGGCGGATGCGCTGACTCTCGCCACCGGAGAGGGTACCGGATGTCCGGTCAAGGGTCAGATAATCGAGGCCGACATTGACCAGAAAAGAGAGCCGTTCACAAACCTCCTTGAGAACGCGCCGGGCAATTTCCGCTTCTTTGGCTGGCAGCTCAAGCTGGGCAAAGAAGGCTTCCGCGTCCGTAACGCTCAGAGCGCAAACTTCCTGAATATTGCGGCCAGCAATCCGCACACAAAGAATCTCCGGCTTGAGCCGCGCACCCTGACAGCTTGGGCAGGACATGATGTTCATGAACTGTTCGAGTTTCTCACGGGTCGCATCGGAATCAGTCTCGCGTAGCCGCCGTTCAAGGTTCGGTAGCACTCCTTCAAAAGGTTTGTGATAGAAATGCCGATGATTGCCCTGATCGTAGAAAAACTTGACTTCTTCTTTGCCCGAACCGTGCAGCAGCACTTTTTGCAGAAACTCTGGCAGTTCAGCAAAAGGAGTGCGGATATCAAACTGGTAAAAATCCGCCAGCGCTTCCATCACCTGCAGATAGTAATAGCCGGTCCGGGTCGACCAGGGTGCAATTGCGCCTTCCCGCAATGACAATTGACGGTTGGGAACAACCTGGTCGGGATCAAAATACATGCGGGTGCCCAACCCTGAGCAATCCGGGCACGCGCCGTACGGGTTGTTAAAGGAGAACATCCGCGGCGTCATCTCTGGCAAGGAGATGCCACACTCCACACAAGCATGCCACTCCGAAAAAAGCTGGCTCTCGCCACCGACCACATCGACCCGCACCAGACCCTCACCGAGACGTAAGGCTGTTTCCAGAGAATCGGCCAGACGACTGGTAATACCGTCCTTGACTACGAGCCGGTCTACGACTACTTCGATAGTGTGCTTCTTATTCTTATCGAGAGCAATCTCTTCGCCCAGCTCGTACATCTTACCGTCGATGCGCACTCGCACGAAACCATCGGCCTGTAATTGCCGCAACTCCTTGCGATATTCTCCTTTACGGCCCCGAACCAGCGGCGCCAGCAGTAGCAGCTTGCTCTTTTCCGGCAGGGCGAGAACGCGCTCGACCATCTGCTCAGCCGTCTGCGAAGCGATCTCCTTACCGCAGGACGGACAATGCACCCGGCCGATCCTGGCAAAGAGCAGGCGGAGATAGTCGTAGACTTCGGTGACGGTACCGACTGTTGAACGTGGATTCTTCGAGGTGGATTTCTGTTCGATGGAGATAGCCGGACTCAAACCTTCAATACTCTCGACATCGGGTTTGTCCATCTGTTCGAGGAATT
>DAOWJU010000066.1 GCA_030640215.1 Desulfuromonadales bacterium | reverse complement strand
TTAAGCTTGTCTAAAAGGTGCTGTGGTATCAACTTCAAAGGGCGGCCTCTTCCTCTTTTATTGTTCATCGTCGACAATTAAAAACTTTTTTTTGTGGCTATCAACAAAAAAGCAAAAGCGGTTGGTGAGGAAAGACTTTAAAGAGAAGATTTTTGAAATAGATTTGATTTTCGATGAAATTTGAACAAACAACGCAAAAACGAGACCATAGACCCTTGGCTTACCCTTCACATGATCTAGAAAATGGCTTACAGGGCAAATTTAGAGGTCCATGTTTTTCGTCATTGTAAGTGTATAATTTTGTTGACGATTTTAAACTGAGCGGTTATTAATGGAAGGTAGATATGGAGGGGACCATATTAACACCTAGAAAATGTTGCAAATCCACCCTTCTAGATCACAAGTTGAATGATGAGAGTGAAATGCAAATGTTATATAAAATAGTTTTTAATATTATGCTGTTAAGTGTGTGTTTTATTACAGTTTCTTATGGAGGAATATATAAGTGGGTCGATGAAAACGGAACGACTCACTACAGCGACAAGCCCACATCAAAGCAAGCACAGAAAATAGAAATTCAAGATAAAACTATTAGCTATCGGCCCTCCCCTGGTGAAATCCTCTCAGCAAGAAGCGAAAAAAGTGATCTGGAAATTAAATACAAAAATTCGCTTCAACGACAAAGAGAAAGAGCGCAAAGAAAATCCATCCCAAAAACAATTACAGCTGACGATTACAAAATAACTACAAGCGTTTCAAAGGCGGCAGATGATTATATGTATGTATCAGCTAGGGTTGGTAAAGGTCCCGTATGCAAAGACATGTTAATCACTGCATTTGCCCAGAACGAAAACGGATTGTCAGCAAGGGCACAAGGAAGAACCCAACTCTCGACATCTCATGGGTCAACAATGTTTTCGGAGAAAGTATTAGTACATGGGAGTGGGAACAATAGAGGTGCATGGAAGGTCAAGACAGTTACGGTTAGTTGCTACGATTAACAAAACCAAAACGGCTAGGTAAAACCGATTAGATTTAAGAGTACCTCGGGTGTGATATCTGTAGGCCGTGTCCTTGAGGAGAAAACGTCTTACAGCGCAAATATGAAAACCGTGCCTCCACTGCAATGAAGGCACGGCCTGACACACTCGAAATTCTGCTAAGGAACAAGGAGAACCATACAATCCACAGCGTGAAGCACTTTGTGACTTACGCTACCGAGTGCCATGCCCTTGAGATCAGAAAGCCCCCTTGTCCCCATCACTACAAGATCGGACTTCTCACCTTCAACCGCCGCAGCAATCGCTTGGGCAGGATCTCCCTCCAGGATGAGCACTTCGTGATCAACGCCGCTCTCTTCAAGTAACTTTTTAAACGGAGCTGTTGTCGTCTCAGCTTTCTCCATGAAGAGATTGAGAACCTTTTGGTAGTAAGGCTCGCCGAGGATGTCTGGAACTTTCTGGCGAGCGTGCAGGAGGATAATTTTCGCCTGGAAAGTTTTAGCCATCTCTATCGACCTTTCGACGACTCGTTGAGAACGAAGCGACTCATCGACTGGTGTTAATATCTGTTTAATCCCGTTGCTTTCCATAATCACTCCCTGTCCTTATTGCGCCTCGTGACTATATACACACTTTCACTTGTACCTCATGCCCGGAAGATGTCAAACAAAGTCGTACGCATCCCTGATGCTAGCTGTGCACCAAAATGGCGGTTTTTTCATGAACCAATTTAGCCAATATTTTAATTTTTTAGTTTGTTGACAACGACCAGGAAGGCGATAGATTTAAATCATACAGTGGCGAAATGAGCCAGCATGGAGCGCGTAAAAAGCCTGAGGGTGTCCCATGGCAAAACCTAACGGAATTGCCAAATAGCCCAGACAGGACCTGAAGAAAAGAGCAGAACTACTTTAAAAGGTAGCAGATGCGACAGCTGTTGAGCAAAGCAGTTGATTCAGGGTGGCCCAGCGGTAATTATTTCGTCACTGTTGTTTTTAGCGTAGCAAAACCTGTATGAGGTGACCATTCGGTTGCCTTTTCATTTATGGTCACCACCGTAGAGCCCCCACCCTATTCCCCCAGCGCCCATCAACCTTGCATATTACTGATCAGTTGTCCGAAAGCCTCAACCTGGTCCCAATCGGTATAGTCTACAACAGTATCAGGAGCTGTCGGGCCTTTGGTCATCCACATGATCAAGCGAATCATCTGACGGTCCAGGTAGCGACAGCCCGGATAATCGAGGTTTCCACCGAAGACTGCCAGCTGCTTTGGTTGCCATGCAATCTGGGTGAGAAACTTCTTTAGGTATGGGTTTGTATCTGGTTGATTTTTCTCTGGTTTGCGTGCAACGACATTGACTGAGAAAAATGCGTTTGGCTTGCTTTCCAGGAGCTTTTGGTTCTCTTTAATAAAGGTGTAGATCAGCTTGCTGTGTTTGCCATAGCGGATACTCGCTCCAATAACAATTTTGTCGTATTGCTTTAAATCAGGGCACGGTTCATCAATCTGCAGCAACTGTACCTGGCTGCCCTGCTGCTCGATGACCTGCTGCAGGCGCTCACAGATCTTCCGTGTGTGACCATCGGTGGTTGCGTAAACTATCAGAATCTTAGTCATATTTTTATAGCCATATCAAATGGTTACACATTGAAGAGGAAGTGGCAGATGTCGCCATCTTCGATAACGTAGTCCTTACCATGCAGTTGCATCTTACCCGCCTGTTTGACCCCCTGCTCTGAACCGGCGTCCATGAGGTCATCGTATTTCATAACTTCGACCCGGATGAATCCACGCTCGATGTCACTGTGGATCTTGCCGCCGGCTACCGGCGCACTAGAATCTTTACGAATGGTCCAGGCTCGGCACTCATCCTCACCGGAGGTGTAGAAGCTCATCAGACCCAAAGCGTCATAAAGGGCGGCATTGATGCGGTCGAGGCTGGGTTCGGTGATACCTAAATCCTCCATAAATTCCAGGCGTTCACCCTCATCATCGATGGCAGCAATATCGCTCTCGATCTCGCAGGAGATGGTGAATACACCAGGACCAAAGTCCTTGCCGATATCGTCTTCGGAGACGTTGTAGGCGTAAAGCAAAGGCGTACGGGTCACGAAATCGAGACTTTTGATCACTTGCTCCTCGTCAGAATCAAGCTCTACGGTGCTGAGGAATTTTTCCTCCTCCAGAGCGGTATTAAAGCGTTGCAGGATGCCTTCCTCAAAAATCTGTTCTGAGGTGGGGTTGTTCTTCATCTCCTTGGTAATACGGTTCAGGCGTGTCTCCACCAACTGCATGTCGGCCAGCAGCAGTTCGGTTTCAATCATTGTCCGGTCACGCTCCGGGTCCACTGAACCGGACGGGTGGAATATGTCAGGGGAATCGAAGGATCGGATTAGCAGACAAAGGAGATCACAGCGTCGAGCAGGATCCATCCAGTGGCGCGAGGTGCTGCTGTCGGTGATGTCGGGACAGAGGACGAACTGGTTTTCGGCATAGGTGATCTTTTCCGGCTGATAAAGATCGCTTAAGGCCACCACTCGACCGTCGTTGATCGGTGCGACACCCTCAATAGCTTCTCCAGTTTTGCGGCTGTCGGGCACAGTTCGACCGGTAAGCAAAGTAAAGAGAGTTTTCTTGCCCGTCTGGGCGAGTCCCAATATGGCGATTTTCATAAGAGAATCCTTCCAAAGTTGCGTAGATTTTGAGTGTCACTCTTACATTGAAAACGGGAAAGCTATTTTACCGTATAGACGAACTGATACAACCCTCTTATGAAAATCACTCCGTGCTCTTTACTAAATCTTTAAATAGCGTTTATCATGACTTTATACGCATGTTCTAAGATGCAACCAGTGATGAAGCCATCAACAAACGCAATCCGACCATCAAAAGGCGGATTCTAAAAGGATGGAGGACAGTATGAAAACTCTGGTGCTAACGATTTTAACGCTGACAGTGGCCATGATCGGCCTGAGTGTGAGCATGAATAAAACCGAGAGTGTGAGCATGGATAAAACCATGGGTGAAAATATGAATACAACAGACGATATGGGAATGTCGATTGCCACGGCAGTTTTTGCCGGTGGCTGCTTCTGGTGCACCGAATCTGATTTCGAAAAGGTTCCCGGAGTCACTGAGGCTATTTCCGGTTATACCGGTGGCAAAGAGATCAACCCGACCTATGAACAGGTTTCCTCGCATGCCACCGGGCACGTGGAGGCGGTCAAGGTAATTTACGATCCGGCCAAGGTGAGTTACGGCCAGTTGGTCGAATGGTTCTGGCGTCACGTCGACCCGACCGACTCAGGAGGACAGTTCGTCGACCGCGGAGAGCAGTATCGTAGTGTGATCTTCTATGCTGATGAGGAGCAGCATCGCATCGCTGAAGCTTCCAAGCAACAGCTTGAAGCTTCCCAACATTTCGATGAGCCGATCGTTACAGACATTCTGCCTCTTGGTCACTTTTACCCGGCTGAGGACTATCATCAGGATTATTACAGCGTCAATCCGCTTCGCTACGGCTATTATCGTTCAGGTTCAGGGCGCAACCAGTTTATCGAAAAAAGCTGGGGCAAGGATGGTCTGAAGTTTACCGCTATTGAACAGACCTATCCGGAGCTGAAACCGATGACTTCGCAGGTAAAGTCCGACGACATGAAGATGAAACATGAAGCCATGGGCATGGAATCAAACAAGATGGGGATGAAATCAAACAAGATGGGAACGGAGCAGACCATGACGAAGAAACGCAACTATACGATTCCCAGTGATACGGAATTACGCGAGCAGTTGACTCCGTTGCAGTACAAAGTGACGCGAGAGGAAGGCACTGAGCGGCCTTTCGCGAACAGCTATTGGGACAACAAAGAAGCTGGTATTTACGTCGACATTATTTCCGGGGAGCCGCTATTCAGTTCCAGCGATAAGTATAAATCAGGGACAGGCTGGCCGAGTTTTACCCGGCCACTGGAATCGGATAACATCGTCGAAAAAGAAGACCGGAGTTTTTTTGGGGTTCGAACTGAGATCCGCAGTAAACATGCGGATGCTCACCTCGGCCATGTCTTCAACGATGGTCCCGAGCCAACCGGATTGCGTTACTGCATGAATTCTGCAGCGATGCGCTTTGTCCCGCAGGATGAATTGGAAAAAGAAGGCTACAGTGAGTACCTGGCGGCGTTCAAATAATGCATAGATTGGGGACACATAAGTTATGTGTCCCCAATCTCAAATGTTAGCAGCTTGTCGAACAATCAATAAACTGGCTGCTAGAGGGTGATGAGCTCAATCTTCGGCGGATCAATCAGGGCTTTTTTGACCGCGCACTGATCGGTGGCGCGAATGATGGCCTTGCGGTACTTCTCGGGGAAGTCCTTTGGTAGCTGCATGGTGATCTTCACCCGGTCAAAGCGCTTGGTTTCAGCGTTGTGCTCAGTTGTTAATTGCATGCGCAAGCCGTCGGTTGACAGCTCGCGCTGCTGACAGAAGCGTAAAGCGAAAAATCCGGCACAGGTGCCCAGCGAAGCAAGAAAAAAGTCGGAGGGTGCGGGCGCCGAGTTTTCGCCGCCATTTATTTCCGGTTGATCAGAGGCAATTTCAAAGCCTTGGTATTGTGCATTAACTTTAACGCCGCCGGGAAAAGTGATTTCCATCATAATGTCGGTCTCCTGTTCTTGTATCAACAAGCTGTCGTTGCTGTCGGTCTGATAGTAGTGATAGTATGCCGCCATCTTATAACAAAGTAGATTGACGTATGAAACCTATTCTTGATTTTTTCAGCTCTGTAAAACTGACCCTGGGCCTGTTGCTGGGGCTCTCGTTTGTTGCCATCTTTGGTACGATCTGGCCGGTCGAACAAGGTACAATACAGCGTTTTGAGCTCTATTACCAGTCCCTCTGGTTCCGCCTGTTGCTTGGTTTCTTGGCGTTGAACCTGGCCGCCTGTACCTGGCGTACCTTCAGACGGATCTTTGGCGAAAAGCAGCGTCTGTTGAGCTTGTTGGAAAACACGGAATCAGCATCTCAAACATCAGATCACAATCTGGCTTGTGACGACCTTGACAAGCTTGCTGAACGTCTGCAGGAGCAGGGCTATCGCGTCACCCTTTCGGGAGAGAGAATTCTCGCCCGGCGCGGCCTGGTCGGGCGTTGGGCTTTGCCAATTCTGCATCTGTCGATTCTGGCGATCATGGTCGGGGCTCTGGCCGCTCAACTCGGCTTTGTCGGCACCATGAATCTCTATGTCACTCATCAGAGTGATCAATATTTCGACTGGGATATCGAAGCCGATGTTCCTCTTGGTTTTACCTTCCGCCTTGATCATTTTGAACCGCAATATTATCCAATCGATCTGCGCTTTGCCACTTACGATAAGGAAACCCGTAAGCAGTTACAGGAATTCACCACCCGCGAAGGGGAGACGGTGGAGCTTTCTGCTGATTTGAGTGTGCAGGTGCTGCGATTCTTTCCCGAAGAGCAACATCTGGTGCTTGGTCTCGTTCGTGAAGGTGCCTTAATCGGCGAGTATCACAGTTTGAGTGGCGAGAGAACTTATCCAAACAGTATTGATCCCGGTTTTGAGATCAAGCCGACCGCTTTCCGTGATCCGCTTCTCAAACAGTTACACGCAGAAGTCTCGATTCTGGAAAATGACGAAGTCGTGCGCCAGGGGATTATAGAGGTCAACACGCCTCTGGTTCATCGTGGTGTGGCCATTTACCAGACAGCTTATAGTCGTGATGAATCCGGCTTCTGGACCTGTGGTTTCCAGCTGTCTAAAGACCCGGGTGAGCCGCTGGTCTGGCTGGGTAGTATCGTGTTGACCATGGCGATTTTGCTGGTTTTCTTTCTGCGATTTTATGCTGTGGGGATTGTGCCGACGACAAATGGGTTCCGGTTGATTTCTCTCGCGGGGTTTCGTGGCGACGCGGGAAAAGAGAAATTGGCAACTCTGGTTGCAATTCTAAAGCGTATGGATGGGAAGGAAGGCAGTAAAATCAAGTATCCGCAGTAGCTCAGGCTTGATCTGACCGTTCATGCAAATCTCAACACAATCTATTTTGCTGGCTCACTAACGGGTTCTACTCCATCATGTTTCAAAAGACTTTGAATTGACATCAAGTATTCAGTAGAAAGATCTAAAAACTGGAGTCCGATACCGGGCGGAAGTTCAGGTTTGCTTGGCTCTTCTATCGAATTTACCCAGGCAACCTTCGCTCGGCAATTAATGGTTTTGTTCACATCTGGCAGGGTGAAACTTAACATGACTCTTTCATCGATAGAAAATCGAGTCTCGGTTTTGAGGAAAAGTCCACCGCTACTCATATCAACACTAAATCCATAAAGTACCATCTTTTGAGATGGACCATAGTAGACACGCAACTCAGCTTTCAGGCATGTTCTTTGGTCTTCAGTTGTCGGGATATCTGGATTAGTCGTCATCGAAAATCTCCGAAAGTTAAATAAGCTAGATGTAGGAAATGTTACACCAGTCGATACTCAAGGTAAAGAGAAGTGCTTTATTTTTCAACAAGAGGGACTTCCTCACCCGCTTCCTGCAGGACTGAAGCCTGCAGTTTCTTCCGGCTTTTCACGCCCAGATCGATAAGTGTTTGTGCCCTGGAGATGAGATTGCCTTTGCCGCTGACCAACTTGTTGTGGGCGCCATCATAGCTTTTTTGAGTATTACTGATCTGATCGCCAATTTTTTCCAGGTCGGCCACGAAACTGACAAACTTGTCATACAGGCTGCCAGCCTTGTCGGCAATCTCAAGGGCATTTTTGTTCTGGTATTCGTAGCGCCAGATATTCTGGATGGTTCGCAAGGTCACCAGCAGGGTTGATGGACTGACAATCATAATATTCTGATCAAAGGCTTTGCGGAAAATTTCACTGTCTTTGTCAATCGCCAGCATGAAGGCACTTTCAATCGGCACAAACATCAGGACGAAATCAAGGCTTTTGACTCCTGGCAGTTCGTCGTATCGCTTCGATTCCAGACCTTTCAAATGAGCATTGATCGACACCAGATGCTCCTTGACGGCTTGGTCTCGTTCCTCATCATCTTCGCAACGCACATACTTTTCGTAGGCGACCAGCGAGACCTTTGAATCGATGATGATCTCCTTCTCTTCTGGCAGATGGATAATGACGTCGGGCTTGAGCAAGTTGCCCTCTATGTCCCTGAAGCCGCCTTGCGAATCATATTCGATCCCTTTGCGTAAACCGGATTCTTCGAGAATCCGCTCAAGAATGATTTCACCCCAGGTGCCTTGAGTCCTGGGGTCGCCCTTGAGCGCCTTGGTCAGGTTCTCGGCGTCTTCACCGATCTTCTGATTTAATTCCTGGAGTCGTTGCACTTCTTTGATCAGCGAGTGTCGTTCTCTGCCCTCTGCGTTGTAAACTTCGGTGACCTTTTTTTCAAACGCGACAATTGTTTCTTTAAATGGTGTCAGAATCGTGTCGAGGTTCGCCTTGCTCTGGTCGGCAAAGGTCTTGGTCTTTTCAGCAAAAATATGATTGGCCAGGTTCTCAAATTGAATCTGCAATTCTTTCTTCGTCTCATTCAGGAGCTGCAGGTTCTCTTCCGAACGCCGAATTTCTGCCTTCCGTTCTGTCGCCAGTTGCACATTCTCTTTCTCCAGGGCTGTCCTCGTCTGAACCAGAGTCTCAAGCTTGCTGCCCATGGATTGTAGCTCTTTATGTTGCTGACGTAATTGCTCTTCGCGGTGGGCTAATCGCTCCTCCAGGGTTGCCAGGTCGGTAGCGAGTTCCTGACGACCTGCCAACCATGCAGAGTTAATACGATTTTTAACTAACAGAAGAGCGGGCAAGAATCCCAGGATAAAGCCGATGATCAGGGCGGCAACGAGCCAGAACAGGTCAGGTGAAGCAGGCATGGAGGACTCCGTAGAATATGGGTGTTGATAGGTGCCAAGCAAAGATAGCAGTCTGAGAAGGAGTCTACAAGGGGGGTGTGACAGGATAGTTCAGTGCACGATTTCGGGTAGAAATCTGCATGTACTTTTAAAGCTAGCAGCCAGTTTATTGATTAACCGACAGGCTGCTAGAAACAGGTGAAATTAAGTGGTCTGGCTCGAATCAGCTTTGGCAGTATTGGCGCAAATCTTCTGAGAAATGCTCTAATCCAGCTTTGGTAATCCGTGCCGGGGTCTGGCATGTTTTGCAGATCTGACGGTTCCCCGGTGCGAAGTCATGCAGGTTAAGAGGTAGGGACTGTTTGCATTGTGGACATTCAAAACGGATCAGGAGAGTCATGTCTGGCTCCATCATTGGCAAATATTAATAACAGGGAGCTAATCATGCCAGAGGTTGAGGTGACTCTGCAAGTAAAAACGTTATTTATTCGATGATTACAACGAAAAACAGTGTGAGTTGATGGGGTGTCAGTGCTGTTGTAATGCCAATACCAGGGTTCCGACAACAAGATCTCCCGTTTCTGACGCTGTGGAGCCGTAGGCTAGAATGCCGTCCTGGTGTCCGGTCATAACCAACAGAGCAGGCATTGAGTGGTCGCGGGCGCTGGCGAGACGTTGAATCTCTGCGGCCATTTGCGGTGTTCCGTAATCGGCTGCCGGGTCAGTACAGGGAAGCTCCAGCTGTCTGCATTGATTGAAGATATCCGGGCTGTGGAGGTGCATGACCCAGAGGATCTCCGGGTTGCTTTGATAAAGGATGCCGTGGGAGAGTGCTTCGGATGACGGCTGAACCTGTCCTGATGCTCTGAGCTGGTTGGCAACAGGGTTGCACTGGTGAACCGTGGCGTAATGTTCGGGCAACAGCTTCTGCAGGTGACCGGTCTGGGTGCCGCTGATCAGGAAAGCGTTTCCGTCCTGACTTGGCAAGCGGCGGCTTAGATTACCGAATCCATAGCCGTCGTAACGTTCTGGCTCCTGGCCGACCAGGCCAAGTTTTTTGAAAACACTACGCCAGGCATTCAGCTCCTGCAGCTGTGTTGCAGATGGAGACGGCCCCACTTGAAAATCAAGTTGAAACTTGATAACACCTTCGCGGTCTGATTGAGTCATCTCCGTGAGAGTCCTATGATCAATTGGCAAAATCGATGGCGATCAACCTGCAAAATCGACGGCAACGACACCCGATGCAATGGCTTTAACCTGTGCCACGACTTTCTGGTGCTCCGGGTGAACCTGGTAGCGTTGCAGCGCGTCAAGATCCTCAAAGCTCGAGACCAGTCCGAGGTCATAGGAGCGTTCGGAGCGGACTACGTCTGCACCGAAACGAAATTCACGAATTTCTTCAATTGATTGCGGCAGGCCGCCAAGACCTTCAGCAAGTTGTTGAATTTCAGCCTCGGTTGTTTCCGGTTTAAATTTGAAAAGTACGACGTGAGTAATCATTTTCTGCTCCGTAGCATTAGCAGCCTGTTGATTGATTGTCGACAGGCTGTTAGTACCATGTAACCCCTAAACTATCGCATCTTGCTTGTTATTTGCCGCGCCAACTGCGTTGCGACTTCAGTTGCATAGCTACGGCTATGGAACTGAAGTCACGCCTTGCTCGCACGTCAAATCCCGTCGCAATTTTGCGACATTTTAAGAGATACAGGGTACTAGTGTTCAATTGTTGAGTTGGGACAACTGATCGTTGAGAGTCC